>NZ_JAPHPY010000038.1:0-56312 GCF_026241575.1 Vibrio sp. Sgm 5 | reverse complement strand
CAGATCGCACACACGTGAAAGAGTTCAAAAAAAATCCCCAAACTACAAGCTTGGGGATTTGTGTATAAGAGACAGGCGATTTCGCAGGCTTTTCTTTTTGTCTTACGCTTTGCGCCTAATCAGTTGGCTAAGCATAAATAGGGATGTCGCGCTAATCACAACAGAAGGACCTGCGGGTGTATCGAAATGCCAAGACAGACTGAGTCCCATTAATACAGCAACAGAGCCAATGATTGAGGCGAAAAAGGCCATTTGTTCCGGCGATGAAGAGACTTTACGTGCGGTTGCTGCAGGGATGATCAATAGGGAAGTCATAATCAGTGCACCAACAAACTTCATACCTACTGCGATAACAATACCGACCATCAGCATTAATACTAAGCGCACTAAATCTGTATTTACGCCTTCGACAGCAGCTAACTCTTCACTTACGGTGCTCGATAACAATGGACGCCAGAAAAAGTACAAACATACACTTACAGCCACAACACCAGCGTAAATGAACATTAAGTCTTGTGGAGAAACGGCGAGTAAGTCACCAAATAGGTAGCTCATCAAGTCAATGCGAACATTATCCAAGAAGCTCACAGAAACTAAGCCGATGGAAAGGGCGCTATGAGCTAAAATACCAAGTAGGGTATCGGTGGCAACGAGTTGCTGTTTTTGTAGCGTTACGAGCAACACCGCAAGGGCTAAACAGCACACTAAAAGAGCCAGATACAAATTTACATTAAGCAGAAAGCCAAGGGCGAGTCCCATTAGGGAAGCATGCGCTAACGTATCACCAAAGTAAGCCATTTTCCGCCACACGACGAAAGAGCCTAATGGTCCTGCAATAATGGCAATACCAATGCCAGCAAGAATAGAAGGCAGTAAAAACTCAATCATGGTGGTGATGTCCGTGGTTATGTTGTGAGCAAGATGTCGCATCGCCTGTTACAGGAGAGCCAGCAAGATCGTGATGATGGTGTTCATGATCATGATGATAAAAAGCAAGTGATTCACGAGTCGCGTTGCCAAATAGAGCGATGTACGACGGATGCTGAGTAATCGTCGCTGGTGAGCCAGAGCAACAAACATGATGGTGCAAACATATGACATCATCCGTTTTCGCCATTACCAGATGCAGATCGTGCGATACCATGAATACACCACAATCGAAGCGATGACGAATGCTTTCGATTAAATCGTATAAGTCAATCTGACCTTGAATATCAACGCCTTGGGCTGGTTCATCAAGCACTAAGAGTTCTGGTCGCTGGAGTAGAGCACGAGCGAGCAATACCCGCTGGTTCTCACCACCAGACAAGCGATGCATATTGCTATTTAGTAAGTGTTCCGCTCCAACTAATCTCAAAGCATCTAGGCATTCTTGTTTGCTGTATTTCCCAGCAAGATTAAGGAATCGAACGACATTGAGAGGCAGAGAATCGTTGAGTTTCAGTTTCTGAGGAACATATCCAATCTTCAGCTTTCGTTTGCTCGTAAGTTTGCCACTTGTCGGTTTTTGTAACCCTAAAATGACTCGAACTAAAGTGGATTTTCCCGCTCCGTTGGGACCGATAAGAGTAGTGATTTTACCCTTTTCTAATTCCATGCTGATGTTATCAAGAACTCTACGACCATCGAATTCGACGCACAGCTGTTCAAGACGGACTAATGAAGACATGAATGAAACTCATTTGCAAACTGATAATGTTATAATGTAACATTATCTCACTTTCAACGCCATATCCCAAGTAAAACTATGAAAAGAGCACTAATTCTTGCTGCTTCAGCAATACTAACTTTACCTGCACACGCAGTGACCGTGTTAACCAGCATCAAACCTATTCAAATGATCACAACTGAGCTAACGGAAGGTGTAACAACACCGGATGTGTTACTTCAGAATAATGCCTCTCCTCATGATTATGCTTTGCGTCCTTCGGATGTCAAAAAAGCGGCTGCGGCTGATCTTGTTATTTGGTATGGGCATGATTTAGAACCCTTCCTTGAAAAAGTGGTAGCAGACAAAGACAACACGCTTACCGTAAGTAAAATTCCAGACCTTAAATTGCGTGAATTTGGTAGCGAGCATGCTCACGACCATGATGGGCACGATCACGGTACCCATGATCCTCATTTTTGGCTTGGTATTGAAACCGTTCAACAAGTCGCTAACGCGATCGCCCATAAACTCGCTGAAATCGACCCTGCTAATGCCGGCACTTATGCAGCAAACCTGAAAAAATTTGATGAACATCTGAAAACGACAGACGCAGAAATTAAGCAAGAGCTTACGCCAGTTAAAGATAAGGGGTATTTTGTTTTCCATGATGCCTATGGTTACTTTGAAGAGCGTTATGGGCTAAACCAAATAGGCCACTTTACTGTCTCTCCTGATCGCAAGCCTGGCGCAAAAACATTGATTCATATCCGTAAAACACTAGGGACGGGCGATGTAGCATGTGTCTTTTCTGAGCCACAGTTTACTCCTGCAGTGATCGAAAGTGTTATGCGTGGTAATGATGTGAACACTGGCGTACTTGATCCGCTAGGCAGTGAAATTGATGTACAGTCAGGCAGTTACTTTGCATTTCTGAAACAAATGTCGAATAGCTTTAGTCAATGTTTGAGCGAAAAGTAACAAATGTGTTGTTACTCCTTACACTGAATTCGTTTTTAACGTGATCCAACAGTAAGAATTGCAACCTTTGGCGCAGTGAGTCTTTCCTATTAAAGGATTTGAAGTATCATTATCAATAATTAGCGGCTCGAAATAACCATATTGACACTTAGCTATGGAAGGCATGAGTGTACAAGAGCACGCACGTATTGATACATGTAAGGATTTCAACTTGCTGCGCCCATTAGCCCTATTTTTTGGGTTTTTTATCCTCTCATTTCAAGCGTTTGCTTCAAGTGAAGCGAATGCGATCTTCTACCCTTTGCCAAATCAGGTTAAGGGCACTTTTATTGCGGCGAAAAAATTGTTTCCTGGTGAACAGGGCGGGCTATGGATCCATGATGTTCACGGCAGAGTATTGTTCTATGACGGTCAAACGACGCTTCCCAAATCAGGCAGTTTCCTGCCAGCGAGAGAAGAACAATTAGCCTATCACAAAGGGTCATTTTGGACGTTTGTTGAAAATGAAGTTTATCAAACCTACCCAAATCGAGATCGTCGGCTAGTCTTTAGCCTCAATCCAGGCTCCCAAATACGTAAAATTGGTTCTTCGGGTCAATATATTTGGGTCAGTGATGGTGCGCATTTCTATACGTATAACATCGACACCAGCGAGCTGAATTCCTTCTCATTGCTCCAGCTTTATCAGCACAGCAACAATAGTTATGTATACATCAACGATGCCATATTTGTTGAAACAAAATGGGCCTTGGCGACGACATCAGGTGTCTATCTTTCTGAAGGCAATTCGTTTAACCACGTCGTTTCCTCAGGTAAGCACTACATAGAAAAAGTCTATTATTCGCATACTCGAAGGGAAATACTCATCGGAACGTTGAAAGGTGCGCTGATTTTCAATATTTACGAGCCTAACAAACCCGTGATCAGAATCGGAGCCTCCCATGTTTTGACGTTTGCAGAGACGAACCAAGAGTATTGGGTTGGTACGGAACAAGGGTTATATCTGTACTCTTTTTTGACTGGTGCTGTGACTCAGGTGACGCCTGCAAGTTTCTTGGAGATCGAATTAGCGAGTACCAAAATTTACTCTTTGTTGAACGATAATATGGGAGGAATGTGGATCGCGACGAATCAAGGGATTCGCTATTACTCACTATTCAGCAAAAAGTTTGAACGTATTACTTTCAGCAGTTATGACTCACAAACACTTTCTGGCCGTATTCGACAGACATTAACTGGCCCAGATGGCGTGTTATGGTTTGTCGATGACCACAACTTATATCGTTCTGGCTCTAAAGGTGTCATGAAAGTGATGAATTTAGCATCACAAATCAATGAGTTTGCTTTCCAAGGCGACAGATTATGGCTGGCGACGTCTTCAGGATTAGAGATCTACAATTTAAATGATTTAGAACGTGTTAGTTATCCCTATTTAAGGGTTATGGCTGGTCGACCTATCGATCATATCGTTGCTGATGGTTCAACAAGACTGTGGGCTTCAAGTGGGTATCAATTATTTAATATTGATGTTTCTAGCCAAGAAGTTAGGAACTTTGGTAGTGATTGGTTAGTCAGCCAATACCTACCTGCTAAGATCACCCGTCTCTACGACAAAGAAGAACTGTTATTGATTGGTACTGACCACGGTGTGTACGAGTACGATGGAGAACGAATCCGATTCAACCGTTTCTCAGAAAAATACGGTGAATCCTTAGACATGATTACAGCAATCGATGGTTCTCAGTGGTTTGCCTCTGCATACGGCGTGTTTAAAACGATGCCAGGTAGTGATTCAAAGCAAGTCATGGAAATGAGTGTTTCCAACTCTCGTCCTGCATGTATGATCAGTGACTCTGAAGGCGTCTGGCTCGCATCGTCTGTTGGCCTGAGTTATTACCATTTGTCTGGTCAGTTAATGAAACATTATTCCTCTTCATCCGGCTTGATAAATAATGAGTTCTTGCCTGGTGTATGTAATACGATCAGGCGTGCTGAGGATAGTGACCGCCAACTTATCTTTGGTTCGCAATATGGGTTGGTCAAGGCTGATGCTTCTAAGCTTCTGGTGTCTAATACGCCAGAATCCAAGCTTATTGTTAGCCAAGTCATGTTAGAAAATGATGTGGTTCAAGTCGGAAGCGCCGATCTTTTGGAGATGAAGCTACCGTATGGGTCTTCTTTAAGTTTCCTTTTTGGTGTCATGCCTAAACCTGACAATCAGAATTTGTATTATCGCTTGCACGAAAATGAGAAGTGGCAAACTTTAGAAGGTGGGCAACTGACTCTAGAGCACCTGAATTCAGGAGAGTATCACTTACAAGTGAGCAATGACTCACAATTAGCCTCTGGAATGATAGGGCTTGATTCGAAATTTACTGTCTTGGAACCGTGGTATTTATCTAAACTCGCGATCACGGGTTTTACCATGGTGGTTATTGTCATTCTTGCTTTGATTATTTACTGGCGTTCTCGCTATGTACTACAGGCCAACCGTGACCTCGCTGCTCAAGTTACATTGAAAACAAACCAATTACGCCATCAAAGTCGTGTATTACTCACCAGTAATCAGCAGTTGAGAAAGCAAATACAGGTAAGAAACTTATTAGTCGACCATGTTGCCCAATCGATTAAGACAAGCGTCGATTCCATTGCCAATAGGTTGCCTATAGATCTGGACTCAGCAACCCAAGACCATCTTTCGAAAACCTACTGGCAACTTAACGAATTAAAGAGTTCGCCAGAAGATAGCAGCGGTGGCAGCCAAAATTACAACCTAAGCCAAATAACGCAGTCTGTCGTTGACGTATGGCGAGAGGATTTCTCGAAAGCTGGCATTGTTGTCGAGTTGGAAGATGCTAATAAATCCAGTCGAATCGCACTTGAGAGTTTTAATCTCGATGTTATCTTCAATAGCATCTTTGCTAATGCGATAAAGCGTTCATTCCGAGGTCAGTCAGTTAAGCTGGTCTTAGAGGAGGGAAATGACATTGTTTCGCTCAGCTTTATCGATTACGGAACTCAACTGCCTAGTAAAGTGTCGACGATGCGTCCTTCTAATACTACAAATGTAGACTTAAGTATGGACAACCTGCCTCAACTGGTATCGGTGAGTGGAGGACATTTATCAATGTTCGCCTCTGATGCTCAGAATAAAATCGAAATCACTTGGCCATGTGCGCAAGAGCTGAGCCATGTTGAGGAATCATTACCGGAATTTACCCAATCAGAACCAATATCGGAGAAAGTGTCACCGGAGCAAGAGTGGCTGATGAAAGTTTATCAATTAGTTGCAGAAAATTATCATGATGCGGAATTCGGTACCGCCTCTGCGGCGAAGTTGCTGTTTATGTCTGAACGTAGCTTACAGCGTCGTTTCAAATCCGCGTCATCGAGAACTTTCAAAGATTATCTTACAGAGGTGCGCTTAGAAACAGCATGTGAGCAACTATTAGCGGGTGAAAAAATCAGTGAGGTTGCATTTAATTGCGGCTTTAATGACCCTTCCTACTTCAGTCAAAAGTTTAAGCACCACTTCGGTTTACCTCCGTCTAAGTTTGCTATGACGCAAGAGAATCAAGTTAGCTAGATTCATTAGCTTTTGATGCTCTGCTATTAAATTGTTAAGCCCAGCTCGTTTTGATGCTGGGCTTTTTATTACGCCAAGCATCGAATCAACTTGGTTTGACGCGGCTTGTTAGAGGCATGCTTTGAGATGCGAGCTATGACTATTTATCACATGATCTTTTGGTTGTGTGGGGTTGAGCGTGCTCGAGGTAGTGCAATTAAGTTCGGGAAACTAACAGTGAACAATGGAGTGTTGATGTATTGAGTATTAAGGGGAGTAAAGCGTTAAGTGGATAAAGAAAGAGAAGAAAAAAAATATCGTGGTATAGCCGGGGGGACTATACCACGGGTGTCAATGACACCTTCGCTTGCTGCCGGAGTGACATGTTGCCATGCCACCTCTGGAATTCTTTTGAGTGGCTGTTGCCTCTCGATGGGTTAACTATACGAGACCTTACTTATTTTTCTTATAAAAATAACGACAGGTTAATGTGAGAAAAGCGACAAAATGCCAATTTGAACCTAAGTCTTTGTTTTTGTTTGTTATTTTATTTAATTAGTATTGGTTTGTTGCGATTGTGTTAATTGCTGTGTTGCTGAAAATATTCAATTTTGACGAAAATGACGAGAGATTGATTAACGGAGTTGACGTTGTACTTCGTCAAAAGCATTAATGAAATCTTTGATTTCACACAATGAATGCAAGGGAATGGCGGAGTATCATCTGCTTCCTGTATACTATTAATAATAATATTTCTCATTAGCACTACCCTTAAGGGCCATTATGAAGTTATCAGAGATTAAACCCGGCGAAACGGTGACTATTCGTTTATTGGAAGGTCTTACATCGGATGTCAGAAAAAAGCTTATGGTGATGGGTTTGCTTCCCAATACTGAAGTGAAAGTCATTCGACGAGCTCCAATGGGTGACCCACTGCAAGTAGAAGTACGTGGTGTTTCTGTGGCACTACGAGAAGCTATTGCTCAAAGCATCGAAGTGGAGCGCGTATAATGCAATACCAAATTCTTACAGTCGGTAACCCAAACAGCGGTAAAACGACGCTTTTTAATGGTCTTACTGGTGCAAAGCAGCAAGTAGGTAACTGGGCAGGTGTCACCGTCGAGAAGAAAACCGGTCAGTTCAAACATGCCGGTGACGACTTTGCTTTAACTGACCTGCCGGGCATTTACTCTTTAGACAGTGGTAATGACAGCAACAGTATTGATGAATCCATTGCCTCTCGTGCGGTTCTAACTCACCCTGCTGACTTAATCATTAACGTTGTTGACGCAACCAGTCTTGAACGTAGCTTATATATGACGCTACAACTGCGCGAACTTGGTCGCCCGATGATTGTTGTGTTGAACAAGATGGACGCGCTTAAGCGTGAGCGCCAAATCATCAACGTTGCAGAACTCGAAAAAACGTTGGGTTGCCCGGTAGTTAGCCTGTCAGCGACAAACAAAGCACAAGTAGCAGAATTTAAAGAGAAGCTGCACAAGTCTGTGGTTCAAGGTGTCGCGTTAAAAGAAGTCGCTTTGAACTACGGCGAACAAATGGAAGCGGCGATCGGCAAAGTTTCGGCTCTTTTCAATGATCAAACTGTTTCTCACCGAGCATTGGCGATTCGCGCACTAGAAAAAGATGCACTGGTTCTTAATAGCATGTCGGATGCAGACCGCAATAGTGTTGAAAATACGATTGCCGAGCTAGATCTTGATGTTGACCTGCATGTGGCTGACACCAAATACACACATCTTCACGAAGAGTGTAAGAAAGTACGCCGTAGCGAAGGTAAGCTAAGCCGCAGCGTGACTGAAAAGCTAGACCAATTCATTTTGAACAAGTGGGTGGGCATCCCATTCTTCTTCGTTGTGATGTACCTAATGTTCATGTTCTCTATCAACATTGGTAGTGCGTTCATCGACTTCTTCGATATCGGTGTTGGTGCTCTGTTGGTTGATGGTGGTCACCACTTGTTAGACGGTCATTTGCCTGTGTGGTTAGTGACGGTTCTTGCTGATGGTATCGGTGGTGGTATCCAGACGGTTGCAACCTTCATTCCGGTTATCGCTTGTTTGTACCTGTTCCTAGCGGTACTTGAGAGCTCAGGTTACATGGCTCGTGCAGCATTCGTATTAGACAAAGTGATGCAGAAGATCGGTCTACCGGGCAAAGCATTTGTACCGTTGGTTCTTGGTTTTGGCTGTAACGTTCCGTCAATCATGGCAACTCGTACTCTAGACCAAGAACGTGAGCGTAAACTGGCTGCATCTATGGCGCCATTTATGTCATGTGGTGCTCGTCTGCCTGTATACGCGTTATTCGCTGCGGCATTCTTCCCAGGTTCTGGTCAGAACATTGTATTCGCACTTTACCTACTTGGTATTGTGGCAGCGATCTTCACGGGTCTTTTCCTTAAGCACACGCTTTACCCAGGTAGCAGTGACAGCCTAGTAATGGAAATGCCTGATTACGAGCTTCCGACGCTACAAAACGTGGTGATCAAAACTTGGCAAAAGCTAAAGCGCTTTGTACTTGGTGCAGGTAAAACCATCGTTATCGTTGTTGCTATTCTGAGTTTCTTCAACTCATTGGGTACTGATGGCAGCTTTGGTAACGAAGACAGCGAAAACTCTGTGCTTTCTAAAGCAGCGCAAGTTGTGACTCCAGTATTCGCGCCAATCGGTGTTCAAGAAGACAACTGGCCGGCGACGGTAGGTATCATTACCGGTATCTTCGCAAAAGAGGCGGTAGTTGGTACGCTGAACAGTCTATACACTACGCCAAGCGACGGTGAAGACGCAGAATTTGATCTAATGGGCAGCCTAGAAGAGGCAGTAATGAGTATCCCAGAAAACCTAGCCGGTTTGAGCTACTCAGATCCACTAGGTATTGAAGTGGGTGACTTAACTGACTCAAATGCGGTTGCAGAAGAACAAGAAGTCGATGCTTCTATCTTCGGTAACATCAAATCGCAGTTTGCTTCTGGCAATGCAGCGTTTGCTTACCTAATCTTTATCTTACTGTACACACCATGTGTTGCAGCAATGGGTGCTTACGTACGTGAGTTTGGCCATAAGTTCGCTCGATTTATAGCAGTATGGACAATGGGACTGGCTTACCTATGTGCGACGTTTTACAACCAACTGACACATTTCGCAGATAGCCCAGTGACCAGTGGTATTTGGATTGCGGTAATTGTAGCAATCTTCTTTGGTACATACCGTGTGTTCAAACGAGTTGGTAAGAAGCAAAACGGTGCATTAGAGGCGCAAGTGGCATGATTTTAAAAGAGCTTTATCAATACATTGCAGACAAAGGAATCGTCTCTCAATCAGATCTGGCTAAGCAGTTTGGGATGAGTGAAGATGGCGCCGACGCGATGTTAAGCGTGTGGATCAAGAAGGGAAAAATTAACCGTCTAGTCGACACCAATAAAGCTCATGATGTGACTCGAGTACGTTACTCAGTAACTAAGCAAGATGGTTTATCACTGACAGTGACCATGTAGCAATCAAAATTATCATGTAAAGACGACAAAGCCGCATCAGTAACGATGCGGCTTTTCTTTTGCTAGTTATTGTATTGTGAATACAGTGGAATCAATGTTCTTCAGAGTGTTTAGTCGCACCTAACCCGAGGAACTTCAACCCTAGACTTAAAACTAAAATCGAAATAGGTAAGGTCAAGATCGTCCAATTTAAGCTGTCGAAGTTAATCAGTACGAGCTCCAAGAACTTCACAAACAAAATCACAATGATGACTTCAGCCAAGATATTTTTCAGGTGGCCGATGTTTGGGGTTCTGATCCAATGTAAAACCGACTGTTCTTGTGTTTTCGCTTTAGCTTTGTTGGAAATAAATAGTGTGTAGATGCCGTGAGCAAAGATGAACAAAACTAGCGCAACAAGAAATGTATCCAGTGACTTGATCAAATAAGCGATCGCGATATCTGCTTTATCTAAATGTGCGAGTGCTTCCGGAGGTGTTTGATTAAGAATGAAGACTGCAAACGCCGAATAGGTTTTCGCTGCGCCCATAACAAAAAGCAAGAACGAAGGAGCCATAGAACAGATGATGGCGATCCAGCTGACGTATCGGAATGTGTTGAAGACTTGTTTCATGATGACCCTCTCTAATTGAGCTGGCAGTCTAAACAAGTTTGATTTAAGTGATAATCCCAGAAAAATGAGAAAGATTGTTACAAATATGCATTAATCTTCCTCTACTTATCTCGTGTGTATTCAAAGGCGGATGATTTTTACTCGCGGTGCTTATGCCTTTTGGAAAATAGAGCTCAGTGACAGTACGTTCTTAATGCGCCCAAGTAGCTCGTTTTGCTCTTCTTCTGTACGGAATTTACCTTTGGTGTTACCCCAAACCGGTCCAGGCCATGCGACGTCATCTTTGAAGCGAGCGATATGGTGAATGTGCAGCTGTGGCACCATATTACCTAGCGCACCAAGGTTTAACTTGTCTGGACGGAATGTGGCTTCCAGTGCTTGGCTTACCGCTTGAGACTCTAGCAAAAATTGTTGCTGTTCTTGCATTGGCAAGTGGTGAAGCTCTTTTAGGTTTGCACGTTTAGGTACCAAGATAACCCATGGCACGGCATTGTCTTTATGCAGAAGCGCCACACACAGTGGGAAGTGACCGATAACGGTGGTGTCTTTTGCCAGTTGAGGGTGCAGTTCAAAACTCATTATATTATCCGATTTGAATTGAATGACATCAGTATACGCCAGATAAAACAAAAGGTTGGCACTTTCACGCCAACCTTTCTAAATCATCTCGATTCTCGATTCGCTTACATGCGCTCTAGAGTATCGATACCTAGTAGAGACAGCCCCTGCTTGATAGTCTTCGCTGTTAGCGCTGCTAGTTTCAGACGGCTTTGTTTCACTGCTTCGTCTTCTGCAACTAGGATAGGGCACGCTTCGTAGAAGCTAGAGAACTGACCTGCTAATTCGAATAGGTAGCTACACATGATGTGTGGTTGACCTTCGCGAGCAACAGATTGAACCGCTTCTTCGAACTGCATAAGTTTTGCAATAAGCGCTTTTTCTTTCTCGTCAGTGATTTTGATTTCACCTTGTAGATCATCCATAGAAACGCCAGCTTTAGCGAATACAGATGCTACACGAGTGTAAGCGTATTGCATGTACGGTGCAGTGTTACCTTCGAACGCTAGCATGTTGTCCCAATCGAACACGTAGTCCGTTGTACGGTGCTTAGAAAGGTCTGCGTATTTAACCGCTGCCATTGCAACAGTATTTGCGATCGCTTTCTTCTCGTCTTCAGCTAGCTCAGGGTTCTTAGATTCGATCAGCTGTGCTGCACGAACTTCTGCTTCATCAAGAAGATCAGCAAGACGAACCGTACCGCCTGCACGAGTCTTGAATGGCTTACCATCTTTACCTAGCATCATACCAAACGCGTGGTGCTCAAGAGATACTGACTCTGGCACGTAACCCGCTTTACGAACGATAGTCCAAGCTTGCATTAGGTGTTGGTGCTGACGAGAGTCGATGAAGTAAAGTACGCGATCCGCGCCTAGTTCTTCGTAACGGTATTTCGCACATGCGATGTCCGTTGTTGTGTATAGGAAGCCGCCGTCGCGTTTCTGAACGATAACGCCCATCGCTTCGCCGTCTTTGTTCTTGAATTCTTCAAGGAACACAACTTGCGCGCCGTCATCTTCAACCGCAAGACCTTGTGCTTTAAGGTCTGCTACGATCTTAGGTAGCATGTCGTTGTACATGCTCTCGCCCATTACGTCATCACGAGATAGAGATACGTTTAGACGATCGTAGTTGCGTTGGTTTTGGATCATGGTAACGTCAACTAGCTTCTTCCACATTTCTGCGCAGAACTCGTCACCGCTTTGCAGTTTTACAACGTAGCCACGAGCTTTTACTGCAAACTCTTCGTCTTCATCGTACAGCTTTTTCGATTCACGGTAGAAACCTTCAAGATCCGCCAGTTCCATAGAAACTTCCCCAGACTCTTGTTGTACACGCTCAAGGTTTGCGATAAGCATACCGAACTGAGTACCCCAGTCACCGATGTGGTTCGCACGGATCACTTTGTGACCTAGGAACTCAAGAGTACGTACGACTGCATCACCGATGATGGTTGAACGTAGGTGACCAACGTGCATTTCTTTAGCAACGTTTGGTGCAGAGTAGTCAGCAACGATCGTTTGAGCTTCGTCTGCTGCAACGCCAAGACGTGAGTCAGCCAGTGCTGCTTCCGCTTGTTTTGCTAGGAACTCTTCGCTTAGGAAAATGTTGATGAAACCAGGACCAGCGATTTCTGTCTTGCTCGCAATACCATCTAGGTCTAGAACATCCAGTACTTTCTGTGCAAATTCTCGTGGGTTAGTACCCAGTTTTTTAGCAACGCCCATTACGCCGTTTGCTTGGTAGTCACCAAATTGTGGCTTTGCTGATTGGCGTACTGCCGCAGGGCTGCCTGCAGGTGCGCCAGCGGCTTCTAGAGCCTGAGATACTTTGTCATTAATAAGTGCTTGGATATTCACACGCGTTTCCTTCAATTCAAGGACGAAGAACTCGGCGAAGTAAGTGCCGAGTTCTGTTGGAGTTCACAAAAATGGGGCTAATGATAACAACTTTATTGCTTTTCATACAGAGAGGAATTGGGGAAATTTATACTTTTTCGATTGAATGGAAATGTGGCTTAGTTTGCGTTTACTATTGCGCTCAGAGTAATGAGATAAATCGCCCTATAAGAGAGCCACAATGACGACTCAACTAGTTGAAAAACGCCTAGCGCCTGAATTGATGATCCAAGATCTGGATGCATTTATGGCGAAGATTGAAGAGCTTGCATCCCTGTTAAAACTGGATCTGAGCTTTGCTCAAGCTGACCATATTGCGCTGCGTATTAATGATACTGAAACAGCGAAAGCCGCGCATGAAGCATGGAATCAATACGGTAAGGTGATTTCACAAGCGAAAATCAACGGTCGCCCAATTATTGTTATCGAATTCGACAAAGAGTTGGAAAGCCGTGGCTGGAAGATAGAGTGTTTGGAGCTACCATACCCAGCGGAAGGCAAAATCTACTCAACTGAAAGCTGGGAACATGTGGAGTTTGTGATTCCGTCTCATGCTGAAACCGCCGATGAGTTTTTAGCGGATTTGAAACACACTTATCCTGCGTTTGGTGCGCGTTTTGATGAGTTAGGAGAGCTGGGCGTGAAGATCAAACTATCGAGCCCAAAAGGGGAAGGCGAACGCTTGAACAACCCAACCGTGGCGTTTAAGTATCAAGGTATTTGTATCAAGCTGCACCCACATTCACTCAAGCGTATTGTGGAGTCAGAGCAGGCTGAATAAGTTAGCTTTTAACGATTAGAAAGAAGAAAGGGTTGCCCAATGAGCAACCCTTTCTTTTATTGAAATTCGATAAACTTAAAGAATAACCGTCTTATTGCCGTAAACAAAAACGTGATCATTGATCACTTTATTCAAAGCCTTGCTCAATACGTTCTTCTCGACATCGCGACCCGCTTGCGCCATATCTTGTGCGCTAAACGTGTGATCCACTGGAATAACGTCCTGCTTGATGATTGGGCCTTCATCCAAGTCATTCGTCACGAAGTGCGCTGTTGCACCGATGATCTTCACACCGCGGTCGTAAGCTTGTTGGTACGGTTTTGCGCCGATAAACGCGGGTAAGAAGCTGTGGTGGATATTGATGATCTTGTGACGGTATTTCTCTACGAAAGTTGGAGTGAGAACACGCATGTATTTCGCTAGCACAAGATAATCGGCATCGTATTGATCAATCACTTCAAGCATCTTCTGCTCGTGCTCTTCACGGCTAAGATCTTCGTGTGTCACGTGGTGATAAGGGATATCAAAACGTTCGGTCAGCGTTTGCAGTTTGTCGTAATTACCAACAACCGCAGCAATTTCAACATCTAAGCTGCCGTCATAAGTCTTCATCAGAATATCACCCAAACAGTGCGCTTCTTTCGTCACTAGGATAACGATGCGTTTGCGGCGAGAGCTGATCAACGTGCGCTTTGCTCCTTGCGGCAGTGCTTGATCTAAATCAGCGAGAAGCGTTTGATCGTTGAAGTATCCCTCCAACTCAGTTCTCATGAAAAAGTACCCACTGGTGTTATCAACAAATTCGTTATTATGAACGATATTCAGCTGATGCTTATAACAGATATTGGTGATTTTTGAGATTAGACCCGGTGCGTCGCTGCAATGAGTCAACAGTGTTTTCTTTTCCATAAATCAGATACTTCCATGCATTATTTTTCTAGCGTACGAATAAAATACTCACTTTAGAAGCGTGAATCGTACGGCAATCTGACTTCATAAATAATCTATTCTTGGCGTGGTTTCAACAAATTATCCGCATGATGCTAAAACCTAGTGCTTTTGTTGGCTGATGTTTACGCTCAACTCCTGATATACTCTCGACAATTTTTCCAACCAGATGTCAGGCATGATCGCAAAAACATTCTCCTCTGAGGGCGCGTTAGGTAAAGCCATTCCGGGCTTCCAAGCTCGCCAGCCACAAATTGATATGGCAGAAGCTGTCAGCAATGCGATCAAAGAACAAACTCAGTTGGTGGTTGAAGCGGGAACGGGGACCGGCAAAACCTTCGCTTACCTTGTGCCTGCGTTATTGAGTGGCAAGAAAGTCATCATCAGTACCGGGTCGAAGAACCTACAAGAACAGCTGTATCACCGTGATTTGCCTTTGATGGTGAATTCGCTGGGCTTCTATGGTCAAGTGGCACTTTTAAAAGGTCGTTCTAACTACCTTTGTTTGGATCGTTTAAGTCGTCAAATGGTCGAAAGCCATACGAATCAAGCTGACCCAACACTGCTTACCCAATTGGTTAAGGTTCGTAGTTGGTCGTCTGAAACTAAAACGGGTGACTTGGGTGATTGTGATGATCTGCCAGAAGACAGCATGATTATTCCGACGATTACGTCAACGAATGATAACTGTCTGGGTAAAGACTGTCCGAGCTACACCGATTGTTTCGTCTTGAAAGCACGTAAACGTGCGATGGATTCAGACATTGTTGTAGTCAACCACCACTTATTCCTTGCGGACCTTGCGATCAAAGAAACTGGCTTTGGTGAATTGATCCCAGAAGCTGACGTGTTCATCTTCGACGAAGCTCACCAGCTTCCAGACATTGCCAGCGAATACTTCGGACAATCGATCTCTAGCCGTCAAATCCAAGAGCTCGCCAAAGACATTGAGATTGCTTACCGCACTGAAGCAAAAGACATGCGTCAACTGCAAAAAGTCGGCGATAAGCTGATGCAAAGTGCGATGGATATGCGCATCGTGCTGGGTGAACCGGGCTTTCGTGGTAACTGGCGTGAAGCGATGCAATCTGAGTCCATTAAACGTGAATTGGTGCGTTTAACTGATAGCTTAGATCTGGCGATTGATGTGTTGAAACTGGCACTGGGTCGAAGCCAGTTGCTGGATACTGCGTTTGAACGTGCCAATCTAATAAAAGGTCGAATTGACCGTGTTTGCGATGTCGACATCACAGGTTATTCCTATTGGTTTGATACATCGCCACGTCATTTTGCTCTGCACATTACGCCGCTTTCGGTGGCGGATAAATTCCATGAGCAAATCGAAATCAAACAAGGCGCGTGGATTTTTACCTCAGCAACCCTAGCGGTATCGGGTGACTTTAAACACTTTACCGATCGTCTTGGATTGAAGCCGAAGCAGCAGTTTTCGTTGCCATCTCCGTTCGATTATGAGAAGCAAGCGCGCCTATGTGTACCTCGTTATCTACCAGAGCCAAACAGCCCTGGCTTAGCCGACAAACTGGTGCGAATGCTTGCGCCTGTGATTGAAGAAAACGATGGGCGTTGTTTCTTTCTGTGTACTTCGCACAGCATGATGCGTGAGCTTGGTGAACGCTTTCGTGAAGTGCTGGATTTGCCAGTGCTAATGCAAGGCGAAATGAGCAAACAAAAGACCCTTGCCGAGTTTATGGAGCTAGGTAATGCATTGCTGGTGGCGACGGGGGCATTCTGGGAGGGGATCGATGTTAGAGGTGATGCGCTGAGCTGTGTTATCATCGACAAATTACCGTTTACTGCCCCTGATGACCCGCTGCTCAAAGCCCGAATCGAAGATTGTCGATTACGTGGCGGTGAGCCGTTTGCAGAAGTGCAAATCCCAGATGCGGTTATCACGTTAAAGCAGGGTGTAGGACGTTTGATTCGAGACCAAAAAGACCATGGTGCCTTGATCATTTGCGACAACCGTTTGGTAACGCGTGATTACGGTGGCATCTTCCTCGGCAGTTTACCGCCAATCCCAAGAACACGGGATTTGGAACGAATCAAAACATTCCTAAAAACAGAACAACCTGCCGCAGATTAATACGCTGTGGCATCAATAAATTAAAGAAGAATTGTAGAGAGTTACATGAGCGCAAAAATTCTTGCTATCGATACGGCAACTGAAAACTGTTCAGTTGCGCTACTGGTTAATGACCAAGTGATTTCACGCAGTGAAGTGGCTCCTCGTGACCACACTAAGAAAGTGCTGCCTATGGTAGACGAAGTACTGAAAGAAGCGGGCTTGACTCTACAAGATTTAGACGCATTGGCGTTTGGTCGTGGTCCGGGCAGTTTTACTGGCGTTCGTATCGGGATTGGTATTGCACAAGGTTTAGCGTTTGGTGCTGATCTGCCAATGATCGGCGTTTCAACGCTGGCTGCGATGGCGCAAGCAAGCTACCGTCTACACGGCGCAACGGATGTAGCTGTTGCGATTGATGCACGCATGAGTGAAGTTTACTGGGCACGTTACACTCGCCAAGAAAACGGTGAATGGGCCGGTGTGGATGCAGAATGCGTTATTCCACCAGCGCGTCTAGCGGAAGAAGCGCAAGCAGACGACAAAACGTGGACTAAAGCGGGTACTGGTTGGGATGCTTACCAAGAAGATCTTGGCAAACTGCCATTCAACTTAACGAGCGGTGATGTGCTTTACCCTGATTCGCAAGACATCGTGATTCTTGCTGAGCAGGAGCTTAAGAAAGGCAACACAGTCCCAGTAGAAGAATCGAGCCCGGTTTATCTGCGTGATAATGTGACGTGGAAGAAACTTCCGGGTCGCGAATAATTCATCACTACTAGAATATACGGGGCGTTTGCCCTGTATTTTTATGGAACGTTATGGCGTCTATCAATGGTTTACCTCCTGCGTTAATACCGGGTGCAAATCGCACCAATAAAGTCGGTAAAAAAGGGCAGGTAAAGAAAACTCAAGATAAGCAGTCTGTTGGTCAACCTTCTAAGGTGGCGAACGCCGTCGCGCATTCCATTAAGCAAGTGGATGAGTCTCAGATTCATCGTGCTCAAGTGCAATACGATTTGCCTGAGGGTCATGCTCGCAAAGCAATGGAACAGTATATGGATGTCATGAATCGAGCGAAGAAAGAGGAACTTGCTCAGTTACTTGGTGTCGATATCTATGTGTAAAACAACAAATTTATAGTGGGGGTTTATGAAACTTTCTGGACGTATTTTTCTGGTTACTATCGCAGCATTCGGGCTTTCTGCCTGTAGCTCTCTTCCTGAAGAGTTGAATGCAAGCACCGAGCAGGTTCTGACGGATTACAAAACCTTTGCCGAAGACCAAGGACAGGCTGCTAACGATGTTCGCCTTGGTGGTGTTATCGCGAAAGTGGATAACTTGAAAGACCAAACGCGTCTTGAGATCGTAAACCTTCCAATCAGCAAATCTGGCAAGCCAGATATCGACCAAGAACCAACGGGTCGCTTTGCGGTGTATTTTGATGGTTACTTAGAGTCAGTTTCTTTTAGTAAAGGTCGAATCATTACCGTTGTTGGTAAAGGTTCGGGCGAAGAAGAAGGCAAAATTGGTGAGCACCAATACATCTTCCCAGTCATCAAAGGCGATGGCTACCGCTTATGGAAGATTGAAGAGCGCGTACGTATGTACGACACACCAACCTATTACTACCCTTGTTACTCTATTAACTGCCGCATGTGGCGAAATGACTTCCCGCAAGATGGCAAGGTGATCAAGAAGGTTAAATAATCTGTGATGAATGAGCGCCGTTTCGAACTCCCAAATGGGAGCATGGCTGCCTTAGAGATCGGAAACGAAAAAACGACTGCTTGTTCAGTCGTTTTTCTTCATGGGTGGATGGATAACGCGGGCAGCTTCAAAAGTTTGATGAATGCCACCCATCAGCGAAACCCTGACCTTCATTTATTGGCGATTGACCTATTTGGTCATGGCTTATCCAGTCATAAATCCTCGGACAATTACTACCCCTTCCACGACTACATTGCTGATTTACACCAACTATTGGATGAATTATCGCCAAACAGACTGATGTTAGTAGGGCATTCACTAGGCGCCTTAATCGCAAGTTGCTATAGTGCTGCCTTTCCTGAACAGGTCGAAGCGTTAGTGCAAATTGAAGGAGCGGGTCCACTCGCTGAACAACCTTCCAATAGTGTGAAACGACTGCGAGATGGTGTCCTTGGCCGACAACGTCAACGCAATAAACCGGAGCGAGCTATCGCTTCTTTCGATCTGGCGTTAAAGCTACGCATACAAGCGAATCACCTGACCGCCGAGCAGTTGATGCCAATCGTAAAGCGCGGAACTGAATGTCGTGAGAACCAGTGGTTTTGGCGACACGATGCCAAATTAAAGTGCGATACTCTTTATCGTATGGCACAGGACCACGCGAACTCGATCACCAGCCAAATACGCTGTCCGCACCTGATCATATTGGGTGACAAAGGATTTCAGCATTTACAGTCTAACCAAGTCGATTGGGGCGAAAATCCACCGAATGTGGTTTCTGTCGCGGGTGGGCACCATTGCCATTTAGAGCAAACACTCGAGGTCGCAAAGCGAATTCTTGGTGTAGTTAACAAAATTTAAACAAGTGTTTGAGAGTTACGTGCTCAAGCACGTTTGCTGTGCTGTAATAGTGTTCAAAATAAAAAGGACGCTATTTTTCAGCCAGTTATAAACGAGGAGTAACATCGTGGATAAACCATGGCTTTCACGTTATCCAAGTGACGTACCTGAAACCATTAATCCAGAGCAATATGAGTCTTTGGTAGAAATGTTCGAACAGTCTGTTCAAAAGTACGCAGACCAACCGGCATTCATGAACATGGGCTCGGTCATGACCTTCCGCAAATTGGAAGAGCGTAGCCGCGCATTCGCCGCATACCTACAAAACGAACTTAAGCTGAAGAAGGGCGACCGTGTCGCGCTTATGATGCCAAACCTGCTGCAATACCCTGTCGCGCTATTTGGTGTTTTGCGTGCTGGCTGTATCGCTGTGAACGTGAACCCACTTTATACTCCACGTGAGCTTGAACATCAGCTAAACGATGCTGGTGCAACGGCGATCGTTATCGTTTCTAACTTCGCGAACACACTTGAGCAGGTTGTAGAAAATACACCAGTGAAACACGTCGTCTTGACCAGCCTTGGCCAAATGCTACCACGCGCGAAAGGTACGCTTGTCGACTTCGTCGTTAAGTACGTGAAAGGCATGGTACCTAAGTACGACTTACCTGGCGCAATCTCAATGCGTAAAGCACTGCACAGAGGTCGTCGCCTTCAGTACGTGAAGCCATTCATGTCTGGTGATGATATCGCATTCCTGCAGTATACCGGTGGTACAACGGGCGTAGCGAAAGGCGCAATCCTGACGCACCGCAACATGATTGCTAACGTTATGCAGGCGAAAGGTGCTTATGGTCCAGTATTGTCTCCGGGTCGCGAGCTTGTTGTAACGGCGCTGCCGCTTTACCACGTATTCGCACTGACGGTGAACTGTCTACTGTTCGTTGAGATGGGTGGCAACAATCTGCTTATCACTAACCCGCGTGATATTCCGGGCTTTGTGAAAGAGCTGCAAAAATACCAGTTCACTGCGATTACTGGCGTTAACACCCTGTTTAACGCGTTAGTGAACAATGAAGATTTCCATGAGTTAGATTTCAGCAACCTCCGCCTAGCAGTAGGTGGTGGTATGGCAGTGCAACGCGCCGTGGCTGAAAAATGGCAAAAGACCACCGGCTGTTACCTACTAGAAGGTTACGGTCTAACAGAATGTTCTCCATTGGTGGCGGCTTACCCGCACGACCTAGTGGAATACAACGGCTCTATCGGTCTGCCTGTACCATCAACTGAAGTACGTATTGTTGATGAAGAAGGTAATGCACTTGCAAACACAGAGACAGGTGAGCTTCAAGTTCGCGGTCCTCAAGTGATGCAAGGTTACTGGCAGCGCCCAGAAGCGACCAAAGAAGTGATCAACGAAGACGGTTGGCTATCGACGGGTGACATCGTTAAGTTTGATGATGAAGGCTTCTTGCACATTGTTGATCGTAAGAAAGATATGATTCTTGTATCAGGCTTCAACGTTTATCCGAATGAAATTGAAGACGTAGTTGCATTGCACGGCAAAGTATTGGAAGTCGCGGCTATCGGCCAGCCTCACGAAGTGTCTGGCGAGTTGGTGAAGATCTACGTTGTAAAACGCGATCCAAGCCTGACCAAAGACGAAGTGATTGCACACTGTCGCCAACACCTAACGGGCTACAAAGTACCGAAGTTGGTTGAGTTCCGTGAAGATCTACCTAAGACCAACGTAGGTAAGATCCTTCGTCGCGTACTGCGCGAAGAGAACGACGCAGAACTTGCGAAGAAGAGCGCATAAGCGGATTTCTTTGTGCAACAATCATTTATTGCCAAATAGTGTTAGAATGCCAGCGTTTTGCTGGCATTTTTTTATAGCGAGAAGCATGTGAACTATCAGATCATTACGAAAAACAAAGACCTAGAAGAAGTCTGCGCTCTAGCAAGAGAAGCCGACGTAGTTATGCTGGATACCGAATTCGTCCGAATCAGAACTTACTATCCGCAACTAGGTTTGATTCAGCTTTTCGATGGCAAACAACTTTCCCTTATCGACCCGACTGAACTGACCGACATGACGTCGTTCGTCGAGTTGTTAAAAGACACCTCAGTACTCAAAGTGCTGCACGCGTGTGGTGAAGATTTAGAAGTCTTCCAAAATGCCTTTGGCTGCAAACCATTCCCAATGGTTGACACTCAACTTATGGCGGCATTCCTAGGTCACGGCTTATCGACGGGCTTTGCTACGCTGGTGGAAGAATACCTAGGCGTTGAGCTCGACAAGAGCGAGTCTCGCACTGACTGGATGGCACGTCCATTGACTCAAAAGCAGCTTGATTACGCCGCAGCTGACGTTCATTACCTAATGCCTCTTTACGAGAAGTTATTCGATAAAGTCAATGAAGCTGGCTGGTGGGAAGCGGTTCAGCAAGAGAGTGATCTGCTTGTTTCAAAGCGTATTCGCAACGTGAACGAAGAAAACGCGTACCTAGACATTAAAGGCGCATGGCAGTTAAGACCGGCTGAACTTGCGATCCTTAAGCCGCTAGCAACTTGGCGTTATAAAGAAGCAATTAAGCGCGACCTCGCATTAAATTTCATCTTCAAAGAAGGTGACTTACTGACGGTTGCTCGTCTTGGTTTGACTGGCTTTAAGAAGATGGAAGCGGAAGGCATCGACATCCGCGCGATTAACCGCCACGGTGCGAGGATTGCGGGTATCGTGAAAAGTGCAAAGCAAATACCTGCCGATGATTACCCAGCGAAAATTGAACGTTTGATGGATTACCCAGGCTACAAGCAAATCTTCAAGAACATGAAAGATGTAGTGAAGGTAGCATCGCAGAAGTCAGGTTTGGCGACCGAGTTTTTGGCTTCTAAAAAGCAGATCAATCAAATCATTAGTTGGGTATGGAAGAAAGATCGCGACCCAGCACGCCTACCAGATGTCATGCAAGGCTGGCGCCTTGAACTTCTCGGAAAGAACATGGATAAGCTTCTGAAATAGGAGCAAATAAAAAAGGTTGGCATTATCGCCAACCTTTTTTGTAACACGCATTTGTTTTTGTTTTGAGTACTCAAGTGTTTAGAGCGCTCAAGCAAAGTCGAAAAGTAATTACTTCTCGTCTTCTGGCAACTTCACGTTTAGCTCAAGAACTGAAATATCATCGTCCTTGTGTTCAAACGTCAAATCCACCATGTTTGGATCAATCGCAACGTACTTGCTAATTACCTTCAAGATGTCCTCTTTCAATTGAGGTAGGTAAGAAGGTGCAGGATCGTTCTGGCTACGACGCTCAGCAACGATGATCTGCAAACGCTCTTTGGCTAGATTCGCAGAAGTTTTCTTTTGTGGGCGGAAAAATTCTAGTAGTGACATGTCTAGCCTCCGAATAGTCGTTTAAAGAGTCCTTTCTTCTCCTCAGTAAGGAAACGAAATTCAACCTGATTGCCCAGTAGGCGGTCTACCGTATCAGAGTAAGCCATACCTGCGTCGGTGTTCTCGTCAAAGATCACAGGTACACCTTTGTTTGATGCATTCAGTACCGCTTGGCTCTCTGGAATCACACCCAATAGAGAAATGTGTAGGATCTCTTCCACGTCTTCAACGCTTAGCATCTCACCCTGTGTTACGCGAGAAGGGTTGTAACGCGTCAGTAGTAGGTGCTGCTTAACTGGCTCAAGACCTTGCTCTGCGCGTAGCGACTTCGAATCCAAAATACCTAGGATACGGTCGGAGTCACGTACCGAAGATACTTCCGGGTTCGTCGTTACGATCGCTTCATCTGCGTAGTACAGCGCCATCAGAGCACCTTGCTCGATACCTGCTGGCGAGTCACAGATGATGAAGTCGAAGCCCATCTCATCCAACTCAGTGAACACACGTTGTACGCCATCTTTCGTTAGCGCGTCTTTATCACGTGTTTGAGAAGCTGGAAGAATGAATAGGTTATCTGTGCGCTTGTCTTTGATCATCGCTTGGTTAAGCGTTGCTTCGCCGTTGATGACGTTAACAAAGTCATACACCACGCGGCGTTCACAGCCCATGATAAGATCGAGGTTACGCAAGCCGATATCAAAATCGATCACCGCAGTCTTTTTACCCTTTAGAGCCAGACCTGAGGCGATGGCTGCGCTTGAAGTGGTTTTACCAACGCCACCTTTGCCAGACGTTACTACAATAATGCGTGCCATTTTATTTCCTTTTTAGACTAAATCGTGAGTGTTTCTAGATGTAATGATTCTTCGGCTTTACTGATCATTACTTTCTTTTGCCAATACTCACTCTCAATTTGATCGCTCAACCAGTAATCTCCTGCAATGGAAACCAGTTCAGCTTGTAAATCGTGACAAATAATTCGTGCTTCTTGTTGGCCACTCGCCCCGGCAATAGCACGTCCGCGTAGGGTGCCATGAATGTGAATAGAGCCATCAGCAATCACTTCTGCACCAGCGCTTACGTGTGCCAGTACAACCAAGTCACCATCTTTGGCGTAAATCTGCTGGCCAGAACGAACTGGCGTGCGCACGATCTTCGTTGGAGCCATTTTGGCTGGTGCTTGAGTTGGAGATTTGCTCGCAGACATGATGGCGAAGCCCGCTTCTGAAGCAAGGTTTTGAACGCGTTTATCTTTACAGCCAGTCACACCAACCGGAATAAACCCTGCGTCAGCGATGCCTTGTTTAAGTGCGAGGAAATCAATATCACCTTCTACTTTTGCTATATTGATAACCAGAGGTGCGGATGCGAAGAAAGAAGGCGCTTGAGAAACCTTTTCTTGCAAAAATTCGACAGTCGTAGCGATCTCTTTGTCAGAAAGGTGTAAAACTGACAATGTAAAACTGCTACCTTTAAGGTCAGGTGAATGGGTCATCGTGGACTTCTTGCCTTTATTGAAAGAGCGTTGCCTTAAACTAGGTCTGTCATGTTATATTTCATCCTTTAGCGCAGCAAGTTCTCAAGCGAGCAAATAAGTGAATTAATCTCAAATTTGCAATCAAGTTTGCGAGAATTTTACGTTTTCAACAAAATCCGCACTCAAAGCGGGTAAATCAGCACAAAAGGCTCGTCATGCTTTGTTCTATTTATAAAAGTTCTAAAAAAGAAGGCACTTATCTCTATATTCCGAAAAAGGATGATTTCTCACAGGTTCCTGACATGCTTATGCAAATGTTCGGTAAGCCTATGCCGGTGATGACAATCAAACTTGATGGCCGTACTTTGGCACAAGTTGATGTCGAGAAAGTGAAAGCTTCATTAATTAATGACGGTTTCTTCCTACAGGTTCCGCCTCCGCCGGAAAACCTACTCGATAAATACAAAGAACAAAAAGCCCAGCAGAAAGGCGAATAAACTCGCGACTTTTCATCTGGGAATTCTGCCTCGCTCATAAAGGAGGGCGATATGAAAAAATTACTGGCAGCCATGCTCAGCGTTGGTATGTGTACTTCAGCCTTTGCAAGCAGCGACGGCTTTGATGAATACCTAAATAAATTGCGTGCAGAAGCGCGTGATAAAGGTATTTCTGAGCAGGTGATCAGTGCCGCTTTTTCTGATGTGGAATACAAACCACGTGCAGTAAAAGCAGACCGTAACCAGCCAGAGAAGAAACTGACGTTAGACGAATACATTCCGCGTGCGGTTCCTGAGTGGAAGGTCAAGCAAGCGAAGCAACTGTATAAAGAACACTACGCTGAACTAAAACGCATTGGCGATGAGTTTGGTGTACAGCCGCGCTTTATCGTTGCACTTTGGGGCGTGGAAAGTAACTTCGGTAAGTTCACCGGTAACTTCCGCGTGATCGACGCGTTGTCGACCATGGCGTTTGAAGGTCGTCGTGAAGAGTTCTTCCGTAAAGAAACCATGGCGGCGCTACAAATCCTAGATGAAGGTCATATCGAGCTAGAGAACTTCAAAGGTTCTTGGGCTGGCGCGATGGGTCAATGTCAGTTTATGCCAAGCTCATTCCTGCGCTTTGCCGCAGATGGTAACGGCGATGGTAAGAAGGACATCTGGCAATCAGAAGCAGACGTGTTTGCTTCTACTGCGAACTACCTAAGCAAATCTGGCTGGGATGATAAGTTCACTTGGGGTCGTCAGGTTAAAGTGCCACACGGCATTGACCACAACCTGCAAGGTCGCGAAGCAGAAAAAGGTAAGTACCTTCAAGAGTGGAGCAAGCTTGGTATCACCAAATACGATGGCAGCCCACTTCCGAAGCTGGACGAAGACATCAAAGCTTGGTTGATCATGCCAGACGATGAGAACGGCCGTACTTACTTGGTGTACAACAACTACAATGTGTTGATGAAGTGGAACCGCTCTTACTACTTCGCACTGGCGGTAAGTCATTTAGCTGACCGCATCACATTCTAGGTTGAATGTATAAACGAATAAAAAGGGCTCTTCGGAGCCCTTTGTTTTCTCTATTTTAAACGAGGTTTGCGTGTTATCTGAACGTGCTGCACAAATGGTGATCTTCTCGGCGTTGATCAAACATAAGAATTTTACCGCTGCGGCAAAGAGCCTTGGTGTGTCTGTTTCTCACGTCAGTAAACAGCTTAGCCAATTAGAAGCTTCATTAGGCATCAAGCTTGTGCAACGTACCACGCGCAGCTTCACGCCAACCGAAGCGGGGCAAACCTTCTACCACCACTGTGAGCAAGTCGTACAAGCCGTTAGCAGTGCCACGTTAGAGATGGAAAGCCAACGCGATGAAGTCGCCGGCTTGGTTCGTCTTGGGTTGTCGCAATCTTTTGGCACACTCCACATCATTCCTGCTATCCAAGAACTTCGCGAGCAGTACCCACAACTGCAAGTTGAAGTGCATTTGTTCGATTACAAAGTCGATATGCTCGAAGAAGGCTTGGATCTGTGGATCACCAATAATGAACATTTGCCAGAAGGCTACATTGCTCAGCGCTTAGCAGATTGCCAATTCGTGGTTGCGGCATCGCCGGATTACTTACTCAAGTACGATACACCAACCGAACCGAATGACTTGTCGCAACACAACTGTCTTATCTACCGCAGTTGGGAGCGTGACTACACCAGTTGGGCGTTCACCAATCGCGAGCAAGAGCTCAACGTGAAAGTCTCTGGCAACTACTCAGTCGATTTGGCAGAAGCGGTACGTGATGCTGCGATCGCAGGGTGGGGGATTGCTTACTTAGCCACTTACTTGCTAGGGGATGAATTCCGCTCAGGTAAACTGATTCAGCTTCTACCAGATTGGAGAGCCAGCCAATCTATGCCGTTTTATGCGGTGTACCCAAGTCGTCAGCATATGCCGAAAAAGATCTCTGCAGTGATCGATTTCATCAAACAGAAGATCGGATCGCCTTGCCATTGGGATCAGCGATTAGCTCCTTATATCTCGATTCCTAAGTAGTGAGTACATAAGGTGATTTTAATCACAAAATTTTTCCAAATTCAGAAACATCTTTTCCATTTGGAAATAATTATTTTAGGCAAACGTTTATCTTCATTTAATTCAATGGGTTATTTGGCTGGTTAAATTGCAACCAGCCGACTTATTCAGCCTGTTAACATCTCCAACTTGCAGCATTTATTATGCTCTATACAATCCGACGCCTTTCCTGTTTTCCCTTTGTCGGATTCATTTTATGAACTCAATTCTTGGTATCGTAGCCATCCTATTCGTAGCATGGCTGCTTTCGACTAACCGTAAGAACATTCGTCTACGAACGGTGTCTTTGGCTTTTGCTCTGCAAGTTATCTTCGCGCTTTTGGTATTGTATGTCCCAGCGGGTAAAGAAGCGCTTAACGCAGTAACTGGCGCGGTTTCTAATCTGATCAACTACGGTCAAGAGGGCATCGCGTTCCTATTTGGCAACCTAGCAACAGGTGGCTTTACCTTCGCGATCAACGTACTTGGCATTATTATCTTCTTTTCAGCACTGATTTCAGGTTTGTACCACATCGGTCTGATGCCTAAAGTGATCAACCTAATCGGTGGTGGTCTACAGCGCTTGTTAGGCACTGGCCGAGCAGAATCACTGTCTGCTACAGCGAACATCTTCGTGGGCATGATTGAAGCACCACTAGTCGTTAAGCCATATCTTAAGCACATGACAGACTCTCAGTTCTTCGCAGTAATGACTGGTGGTTTGGCATCGGTTGCTGGTGGCACACTAGTAGGTTACGCATCACTGGGTGTGGATCTGAACTTCCTAATCGCAGCGGCATTCATGTCTGCGCCTGCGGGTCTTCTGATGGCCAAAATCATGATGCCAGAGACAGACACCACAACTCCAGATATCGACCTAGACCAAGTAGAAATTCCACGAGCAACCAACGTGGTTGAAGCAATGGCAGACGGCGCAATGTCTGGTCTACGTATCGCAGTAGCGGTAGGTGCAACCCTATTGGCGTTTGTGAGTGTTATCGCGATGCTAAACGGCATTCTAGGCTGGTTTGGCGGTCTGTTTGGCATGGAACTGAGCTTCGAGCTAGTACTTGGTTACCTATTCGCACCAATCGCATGGTTGCTGGGTATCCCTTGGAACGAAGCTATCGTGGCTGGTTCTCTGATCGGTAACAAGATTGTGGTAAACGAGTTCGTGGCCTTCATCCAACTGATGGAAGTGAAGTCTCAGTTAAGCGCACACTCACAAGCTATCGTAACCTTCGCACTGTGTGGTTTCGCAAACATTTCAACCATGGCAATGCTGATTGGTGGTCTAGGCTCACTCGTACCAGAGAAGCGTTCATTCATCTCGAAATACGGTTTCCGTGCAATTGCAGCAGGTGTAATGGCGAACTTGATGAGTGCATCAATCGCTGGCGTGATTTTGAGTTTGTAACAGAACCCCTCCCTAACCCTCCCCTTAAAAAGGGGAGGGGACTAGAGCGGAGCGCGCTTAGTGTGAAGCGATAATCGAGAATTCATATAATGTTTGCTTTGATTGCATCTGTTAGAGCGATCCAGTCCTCCCCATTTTCAAGGGGGAGTTAGAGGGGGTTGCTGCTCCGAACTAAATCCGGTCGCTGCATTTGAATAAGTTAGTGAACGAATAGCGATCTCAGTCAGGTCCTCCCCATTTTCAAGGGGGAGTTAGAGGGGGTTGCTGCTCTGAACTAAATCCGACTGCTGCATTTGAATAAGTTAACAAACGAATAGCGATCTCAGTCAGGTCCTCCCCATTTTCAAGGGGGAGTTAGAGGGGGTTATTACTCCGAACTAAATTGAATAATCCTTTCCAAAACAGACTCGGTTTGCTTCATCACTTCTTCGTTGGTAAATCGCAGAACCTTAATCCCCAACGCTTCTATGAATGCATCCCTCTTTGTATCTTTCTCTTTTCCCTCGGTAGAGAAATGGCTATCGCCATCAATTTCTATTACGAGACTCAATTCTGCACAATAGAAGTCAACGATGTAGCGACCAATACCGTGTTGCCTACGAAACTTTACACCGAGTTGTTTTCGTCTAATTTTTTGCCAAAGTACTTCTTCAGGTTTTGGCATATTCGAGCGTAGCTGGCTTCTGATTTTCTTTTGATACTTCAAGTTAAACGTTCGTTGTTGCACTTGTGCTTCCTTTGCGTTCTCAACCCCTCCCTAACCCTCCCCTTAAAAAGGGGAGGGGACTAGAGCGGAGTGCGCTTAGTGTGAAGCGATAATCGAGAATTCATATAATGTTTGCTTTGATTGCATCTGTTAGAGCGATCCAGTCCTCCCCATTTTCAGGGGGGAGCTAGAGGGGATTATTACTCCGAACTAAATCCGGTAGCTGCATTTGAATAAGTTAACAAACGAGTAGCTAGCTCAGTCCAGTCCTCCCCATTTTCAGGGGGGAGCTAGAGGGGATTATTACTCCAAACTAAATCCGGTTGCTGCATTTGAATAAGTTAACAAACGAGTAGCGAGCTCAGTCAGGTCCTCCCCATTTTCAAGGGGGAGTTAGAGGGGGTTATTACTCCGAACTAAATCCAGTTTCGGTATTTGAATAAGTCAGCGAACCAAAAGTTAGCTCAGTCAGGTCCTCCCAATTTTCAGGGGGGAGCTAGAGGGGATTATTACTCCGAACTAAATCTGGTCGCTGCATTTGAATAAGTTAGCGAACGAATAGAGATCTCAGTCAGGTCCTCCCCATTTTTAAGGGGGAGTTAGAGGGGGTTGCTGCTCCAAACAAAAATGGCTCCTTTCGGAGCCCTTTCAGTATCGGTAATTTTTTATTTCTTCGTATGGAACTGCTCGCAAGCGAGCATCGTGTTCTCAATTAGACTTGCTACCGTCATAGGACCTACGCCGCCCGGTACAGGAGTAATAAAGCTCGCGTTCTCACGTGCTTTATCGTATTCCACGTCGCCGACTAGCTTGCCAGATTCAAGACGGTTGATGCCCACATCGACCACAACAGCCCCTTTCTTAATCCACTCGCCAGGAATGAAGTTTGGCTTACCAACCGCAACCACAACAAGATCAGCTTGGCGAACGTGGCCTTCTAGATCTTTCGTAAAGCGGTGACAAGTTGTCGTTGTACAGCCTGCAAGTAGCAGCTCAAGTGTCATAGGACGACCAACGATGTTTGATGCGCCAACCACAACCGCGTGCTTGCCACGTAGTTCGATGTTGTAACGATCAAGAAGAGTAATGATGCCTTTTGGCGTGCAAGAGCGAAGCTTAGGAATACGCTGCGCTAGACGGCCCACGTTATAAGGGTGGAAGCCATCCACGTCTTTCTCTGGGTGAATACGCTCAAGAACATGCGTTGCATCGATGCCAGCAGGAAGTGGCAACTGAACAAGAATACCGTCGATTTCTGCATCATTGTTCAACTCGTCAATGAGAGATAGCAACTCTTCTTCCGACGTAGTCGCAGGAAGGTCAAAAGACTTAGAGACAAAGCCAACTTCTTCGCACGCACGGCGTTTGCTGCCAACGTAAACTTGAGAAGCTGGGTCTTCACCAACTAGAACAACTGCAAGACCTGGTGCACGTAGGCCCGCTCCAACGCGAGCTTTCACTCGTGCTGCAACTTCGGATCGAACAGTTTGGGAAATGAGAGTTCCATCTATATTTTGAGCAGTCATGACTTTCCTTTTAAATTGAGAAGGGAAATTATTTGCGGCGCATTGTCGCAGAAAATCTATTTAACATCCATACGCAAACGTTTGCTTTGTGGTGTTTTTGAACATTTCTCGTTTCAATGCCCTTTTTTTAGGCATTCAGATCAGAATGTTATGAAAACACGTTGATTTAAGCGCTTGAACTCGTATAATCCTGTCCCTGTAGCGCGCCCTTAGCTCAGCTGGATAGAGCACGTCCCTTCTAAGGATGTGGTCATAGGTTCGAATCCTATAGGGCGTGCCATTTATTCAAAAGCCCCGATAACTCCTCGAGTTATCGGGGCTTTGTCGTTTTAGCCAATTTAATAAAAAAGCGCTAGTCTCTACTAGCGCCTTTTTAACGGGTTAAATCTTCTTAAAAATGATCGAAGTGTTGATGCCACCGAACGCGAAGTTGTTGCTCATTAAGTATTCCACTTTCAGTTCACGGCCTTGACCGGATAAGTAATCGAGATCACCACATTGTGGATCGAGATTATCCAAGTTAAGGGTCGGGCTAAACCAACCTGTATGCATCATCTCAAGACTTAACCAGGCTTCGATAGCGCCGCAAGCGCCCAGAGTATGGCCAAAGTAGCTCTTTAAAGAACTGATTGGCACTTTACCGAGTGCATTGGCAGTCGCGTTACTTTCTGCGATATCTCCTCGGTCGGTTGCCGTTCCGTGAGCGGAAACATAATCGATTTTATCCGCAGGAATACCTGCATTTTGTAACGCCATTTCCATACAGATCTGCATGGTTTCCATTTGAGGTTGCGTCACGTGTGCCGCATCGCAGTTACTTGCAAAGCCGATAATCTCTGCATAGATTGTCGCACCACGTGCAACGGCGTGTTCGTATTCTTCTAAAACCAACGTACCCGCACCTTCACCGATCACTAGGCCGTCGCGGTCAGTGTCATAAGGCCTCGGTGTGCTTTTCGGCTCTTCATTTTTTAGACTGGTCGCAAAAAGGGTATCGAAGACAGCAGATTCTGTCGGACAAAGCTCTTCAGCGCCACCTGCAACCATAACGGTTTGGTAGCCGTGTTTGATAGCTTCGTAGGCGTAACCAATCGCTTGACTGCCAGAAGTACAGGCGCTGCTGGTCGGAATCACTCGACCACGTAAGCCGAAGAACAGCCCAACGTTAACTGCAGTCGTGTGCGGCATCATTTGTACGTAGGTGGTTGCAGTGATGGCTTTGGTGGTTTTCTCGTTAAGCATGACACCAAAGGCACCAATCGCATCGGTACTGCCTGTTGAAGAGCCGTAAGCAATGCCAGTTTGACCGTTTGTCAGCACTTCGTTGCCAATTAAGCCAGCTTGGTTTAATGCGTTTTCGGTGGCTACGGTAGCCAGTTTAGAAACACGACCCATGCCGCGAACTTGTTTGCGCTTGTAGTGCTTAGGCAGTTCAAAATCCATGACTGGGGCTGCCAGTTTGGTATTCAAACCATCATATTGCTCGTAAGAGGGCATGTATTGAGTGGCGTTTTGACAATCGCGTAGTTTAGGTTCTACTGCAGACCAATCGTTACCAAAAGCAGTAACGCCGGACATACCTGTTACAACGACTCGACGACTCATACTAAGCCTCCGTTTACTGAAATGACTTGGCGAGTCACGTAGCCCGCGATGTCTGACATTAAGTAACTCACAAGGCCAGCGACCTCCTCTGGTTCACCCATGCGGCGCAGAGGGATTTGTGGCATCGCGTGCTCTTTTACGTGCTCGTCTACCATGCCAGTATCGATAAGACCGGGCGCCACGCAGTTTACGGTGATCTTGCGTTTTGCTAGCTCAAGAGCCAATGACTTAGTTGCACCAATCACGCCTGCTTTTGCTGCGCTGTAGTTGGTTTGGCCGCGGTTGCCCATCAAGCCAGATACCGAAGCTAGCGTTACAATGCGGCCGCCTTTGCGTTTTTGTACCATTGGCATCACACAAGGGTGCAGGACATTGTAGAAGCTATCTAAGTTAGTATGAATCACACCGTCCCACTCTTCTTCTGTCATTGCAGGGAAGGCGGTGTCGCGAGTAATCCCAGCATTGTTAACTACGCCGTAGTATGCGCCATGCTCGGCAATGTCCGCTTCTAGCTTGTTGCGGCATTCTTCACGGTTACTGATATCAAACTGAATTAGGCGGCCGTTGCCACCATTTTGTTGGATAGTACCTAAAGTATCTTGTGCGCCTTGTTGATCGCCCATGTAATGCACGACGATGTCAAAACCGTCTTTCGCAAGTTGAACGGCGATGGCTTTACCGATGCCTTTACTAGCACCTGTTACGAGGACTTGTCGGGTCATTGTTGACTCCTGATTTTCATTTCTTTTAATTTTTCTTCTGATGGGACGTAAACGTTCAGTTGGCAGGTCGCAATGGTATTTTCTTGCCACTCAATTCGAGCCGAAAATACTGCCATACCATTGTCTTCCATCATTTTTTCTGCGTATACGTCGAGTATTTGCCCCTGCATAAACGCATCGCAATCTGCCACGTAGCGTCGGCTGCCAAGCAAAAAACCGATGGGCGGTTCTTCACCTTGAGTAAGCGCGTGATAGCCGGACCAAGCGGCGACAGATTGAGCCATGAATTCGATACCGACATAAGCAGGCACCGAGAGGCTTTCTTGGTTGAAGAATGGATTGTGGTCACCGATATCAACTTGGCAATGAATGGTGTCTTGCTGAACGTCTAAAGCACGATCAACCAGAATCATCGGTTTATCGTGCGGAAGCAGTTGTTCAATAGGGGGAAGTTTAGTCATGAGCGTAACCAAAAATGAGACTAACGTTATTACCACCAAAAGCAAAAGAGTTGCTTAAAATGGCCTTACCATTCAGTTTCGTTGCTGTTTCTACCAACGAAATCTCGATGTCTTCGGCTTTATTTTCACAAGACTGAATCGGAAGGTCGAGGTCGTAATTTAAAATATGCCACGCAATGGCCGCTTCTGTGGCGCTGGCTGCACCCAATGTGTGACCTGTTAACGGTTTGGTTGAGCTGACAGGGACTGCATCGGCAAAGCAACGATGGATGGCTTTGCTTTCCATCGAATCATTCAGTGGTGTTGCTGTGCCATGGGCGTTGATGTAACCAATGTCACTTGGTGATAAGCGCGCGTTCTCGAGTGCCTTCATCATCGCTTGTTCTGCGCCAACACCTTCAGGGTGAGGGGCGGAGATATGATGCGCGTCAGAGCTGTCACCGGTGCCAAGTAAGGCCACTTTGGTTGGAGATGTACTTAGCAACATGATAGAAGCCGATTCGCCAATGTTGATGCCATTACGGTCAGCACTGAAAGGTGCGCAGTGCTGTTCTGAAAGAGCTTCTAATCCGTTGAAGCCGTTAAGTGTTAGGCGACAAATCGTATCGACACCACCGACAATCACCGCATCTACAAGCCCGGTTCGAATCAGGCGTCGAGCAGTAATAAATACGCGGCCACTCGAAGAGCAAGCTGTGGAAACTGCATAACACGGTCCGGTTAAACCAAAATAAGCGGCGACAAAGTCACTGCAATTGCCAAGTTCTTGCTTGCGATAGTGGTAGCTTGCAGGGAAGTCTCCTTCGGAGAGTTTTTCTGCAAATGCCACCTCGCCATCGGTGATGCCTGACGTGCTGCTACCGATAACAACGGCAACACGTTCTACACCATACTGTTCTATGGCGTCGCGCACAGGCCCTTCAATCTGACGAAGAGCAGATAGTGCCAGACGATTGTTGCGAGTATCAAATGGGACTAACTCAGGCGGCACCTCTGGTAACGACTCTGCCACTCGGCCAATCACTGTTTGGCGGCCAGAGTTCAGAATATCCGCATCAATGACCATGTTAGATGGTTGAATTCCAGCTAGGCACCGATGAATAACGTTTTCATCTTTGCCTAATGCGGAATGAAAACCACAGGCCTGAATATACAAAGGTTGAGGAGAGCGAGTTGGCATATAGATTTACTAAGGTCGTTCTAGTTTAATTGATATTGCAGTGTTTGAATGGAGATTGAGAACCCATGTTTGAGGTGGTGAAAATCAACCTGACCTTTTAACTTGTCAGCGTTTGCATAGCGTATCTCTATGACCTTTTCACCGTCGCTATCAAATACGGTTCGGGAATATCCATCATCAATCATTCGCCACCTTACCTTATTTAGCGGCGCTTCCCAAGCGGAACTCGGCCACAGCGTGATCATTAGATTGAATAGTACCTGCTCTGGTTCCGGTAAGGTGCCTTGTAGCCCGTTTAAAATTTCAGTATTGATTTGCGTGCCATCGTATTGCAGTGACAAGACGCGAGTTCCCCATGAGGAAAAACCAGCCAAGACCACATCAGCGTCGCTGACTTGCAGTTGTACGGGTAATTGTTCTTGCTTGTCTTTGCCATCAATCGACCAAGTCGCGGTGATCAATTGGCTTGCTGTGAGCTGGTAGCCTAGTGCGCTCGGGGCTGGAAGAGAGACTTGGGTGCCTTTGGCTATTTCCACCGTTGGCGTTGACTGCTGAGGAACTAAGCTACACGCACTGAGCAGAATGCTTAGCGTGAGGCCAACAGTAACTCGGAGCATCGTGGTTATCTTCATCGTTATGGGCTTCATCGTTCTGAGCTTCATTGTGATTTATCTTCCGTCATGATGGCGATAGGAGAGAGCAGCCAAGCGATAAAAATACCGCTTAACACCGTGATACCAAAGCTATGGATGGCATGCGTTTGGCTCAACGAGAGCAGACCAAAAGATAAGACCGTGGTAATGGCTGACAACGTAATTGCAAGCAAGGTGCTGAGACTGCGAGCCTTCTCGGCAAAGAACAAGGTGTAGTCGATACCAATACCAAGAATCAAAATCAGGCCAAGTAAGTTAAACAGATTGAGCGTTGAACCCGCGGCCACGGCTGTTGCCAGGCCACCGGCACAAGCAATGGCAGACGGTAACAAGATTCGCCAAGCGTGTTTAAAGCCGTAGCGTTTGACTAATACCGCAAAAATTAAGGCTGTCGCTGCCAGTAATAGCTCCATGATTTTGATTCGGTATTCACCAAACAGGGTAGAAATTTCTTCTGCTTTGTTTAGGTAAGTCACGTCAGCTTGTGATTGAGCGAACGCTTGCACCAGACCGAGATTCTTAACTTCATTCAGTGTAATCACGGCGGCTGATTTACCTTCAATCTCACCTAAATGCAGAAAGCGAATCGGTTCTGATACCGGGTTACTGAGGTACTGTGCTAGGGTGATCGGTGCAAATTCAGCTTGTAACTCTGGCACTTTAGTCAGTTGCAATCCTGCTGCTAATGCTGGCCTCTGAGTTTGGTACAAGTGGCTGATTAAGCTGAAATCTTGTTGTTGGCGCTGATTCGAACCTAAGTATTGAGCCAAACTCTGATGGCCTTTGATAAGGCGCTCTTTTTGCCAGTTAACTAAAATCAGCTCAAGGCTTTCCAAGCGCTGCATTAAGGCTTCATCTGAGTCAGCACTAACGACCAACATTTGTTGTGATGCCTGCATGCCACTCACTTGTGTTATCAAGGCTTCTTGTTGCTTTAACGTCGCTGGCATGGCTTGCAGTTGGCGAATATCATCATCGTATTTGAGTTGAGCAAGATAGTATCCGCTGATGGCTAAACACAACACAGGCAAACCGAATTTGAAAGCAGGGCGCTGCCATAAGTTTAACCAAACTGAGAGCAAGCGTTTACCCGGTAAAATTGCGGCCGATTGAGAGGGCTGTGTCGCCAATATCGGATACCAAGCCACGACGGTCGCATAGGCGGCAATCAAACCAATCGATGAGAACAGAGCCAACTGCTGCAGCCCAGGAAAAGGCGCGACCAGCATACCTAAATAGCCAATCAAACTGGTGGCAAGCCCAAGTGTGATTGCAGCAAAGATGTGTTTCAGCCCCAAGCGGCTGTCCCATTGATTACCAGCGGCTAACCGTTCTGTTAGATAATGGAAAGCGTAGTCAATGGAAACCCCAATCAGACTCGCGCCAAAAACCAAGCTAAACAGGTGAACTCTGCCAAAAATCCATGTCGTGATACCTAGTGCGACGGCAAGTCCAACCGAGATAGACAATAGTGCTAAAGCCAATGGCGTTACACTACGGAAGACGACGAGAAACAGCACCACAATTCCTAGCAGAGAGAATACGCCGATGGTACTGATTTCTGACTTCGCGCTTTGAGTTCCAAAGTCGGCATAAAACAGCACACCAGTATGTGCCGTTTGTACGCCATATTTGTTAGCAATGGTGTGTTCCAATTGGTCAATTTCAGGCACCGCCAATTGGGTTGATAATGCGTAAGGTGAGCCACCTAATGTCGCCGTGATCAACAAATAAGGTTGGCCGTTCTTCTCGGTAAACAAATACCCATTTTCTAAATGAAACGCTGAGGTTTGTTGAGTTACCTGACCTAAATAATCACGGAAGAGTAAGAACGGGTCGGTTTGTAACTCTTGTCCTGTCACACCAGAAAAGGGATTGTAGAGAGATTGAATCACATGCTGAACTTGCGCTTGAGGATTTGTTGTTAATCGTACGCGTTGTTCAGGAGTGAGTTGCTGAAAGCGATGGTTGAAGTAGTAACTTGCCCATGCTTTTTGCTTGTCTGGTGAGATTTTGCCGACAACTTCAGTAAAGTGCTGAGTTTGTTGTAAGCCTTGCTCAAATACTGCCGCAGCCTGAAAAAGTTTGGCTTTATCTGGCGCCGACAAAACAAAAATAACCTTATCACTCATGCTGCTAGAAACCGCGTCGAAGGCTTGTTCAGCAATTGGGTTTTGCTGATTTTCTGGCAATAGCTTCAGAATGTTAGTTTCAATTGGTGAGTGCTCGCTACCAAGCCATTGCGTCAGCAACAGCGAACTTGCAAGCACTACAATCCCCAACCAAACCAAAGCCAGTGAGTACGAACCTAGCCGGAATTTAGAAGTCAAATTGAGCCTTTTCAGCATCCGTCATTTCCAGTGGTAGTGAAGTCTGTTGAGTGAACTCGATTTCTGTTTTGTCACCACGCAGTTCTTCTAGCATTAATTGGTCGATATGTTGTTCACCAGAAAGGGTAATCACTTTAAATACCGCATTGAGGGGCGCTTGTTTAGGCGTTAGAGCCAGTTGCCATTTACCGTTTTCTTGAGCAGAGAAATTAAGCGTAAATTGCGCTTTTAGTGCTGCAGTATCGCCATGGAATACCGAAAGAAACACATGGCTGAAGTAAAACGCCATTGGGTTTTCTTGGGCTGTAATGATCTTTGAAACTTGATCCCCAAACGTTTGACGCAACTTGTTTTGAGTAAGCACTAAGTTCACAGCAAATGGCACTTGTTGTTGCCACAATAAGCCATGCGATTTACTGAGCGTAAATTTACCGGTTGATGTTAGCGGTTGATTGAACATTTCAAGGTGGCGGCTTTGTTTAAAGTCACCACGTACTATCTCGTTCTGAGATAACTGCTGTTGAAGGGACTCTAAATCAGTCACTTGAGCCCAAGCAGAAACAGAGAACAGCATCAATAAAGAGCATAACCATTTGCGCATTAAGCAAGGCTCCCATGCTTGTGCCATTGTTCAATTTTGTCCATGAATACGGCAGGTGAAGCAAAGCACATCTCTTGTTTCTCAATCGATACCGCGACTTGGGTCGTGTGCGCTTTACACATACGTTGGTCAGTGTTGGCATCGTAGATCACGTAGTCGACGCGCAAGCGGTTCTCCCACTCTGTCAGCTTTGCGGTAATACGAATTTCATGATTGAACGGAATTGCTTTTACGTACTTCACGCGCGTATCAATGATTGGCCACATGTAGCCAGACTCATTCATATTGCGGTAGCTGTATTCAATCTTTTCCATTAGGACACGACGTGCTTCTTCAAAATAGCGAAAGAAGTTTCCGTGATAAATCACACCCATTGGATCTGCATCTTGAAATGAGGTGATCATCGTCACCTCAGCTTCCAAAGGGTAAAGAACTTGTTCTTGCATTACGCCTCCGCGTACAACGACCATTGACGTTGCTGAATTTTAGCAATGAAGTTACGCAGATCATGCTCTAAAGGACGATCTTCGACAACAAACTCAAACTCTTCCAGTACCGCATCGCGAATCATCTTCAAGTTACTGCTCATGTGGTGCTCATCAAGCTCATTATGGCGACGACGAATTTCTACCGCTTGCACACTTGCCAGCAATGACGCGGCTGCAACTTGTTCGGTTAGTTCCAGTACACGCATACAATCGCGTGCAGCAATGGTGCCCATGCTGACTTTGTCTTGGTTGTGGCACTCTGTTGAACGAGAGAACACGCTTGCAGGCATGGTGTGTTTCAGCGCTTCTGCTGTCCATGCGGAGATGCCGATTTGTACTGCTTTGAAACCGTGGTTGATTGGTTTACGTTCGCCCTCTGCACCGGTCAGGTTAAACGGAAGGCCGTTGTTGAACTTGTAATCCATCAGCTGTGCCATTTGACGATCCAACAAATCAGAAAGGTTAGCAATGTTCGCTTTTAAGGTATCCATGGCCATTGCGATGTGGCCGCCATAGAAGTGACCGCCATGCAGCACACGTTCGTTGTCACCATCAATGATTGGGTTGTCGTTAGCACTGTTGAGTTCGTTTTCGATCAATTGACGTAACCAAGGCAGAGAATCTTGCACCATACCAATCACATGCGGAGCACAACGCAGAGAGTAACGGTCTTGAAGACGGTCGCTATTGCGTGGTGGGCGCTCGGCTTTAAGGTCGTTACGCAGCCAAGCGGCAACTTGTTGTTGGCCTGGGTGCGGCTTCACGGCGAACAAGGCTTCATCAAAGTGGAAATCATTCCCTTGCATGCCCACCGATACCATTGCCGTTATCTTGGTACACAACTGCGCAAGATATTCTGCGCGTTTATAAGCGATACAAGCCAGCGCAGTCATGACCGATGTGCCATTCATTAGCGCCAACCCTTCTTTTGGTTTAAGCGTAATTGGGTTAATACCTAATTCGGCAAACACTTCTTGGGTTGGACGTACTTCACCTTTGTAAAGCACATCGCGTTCACCAATCAATGCTGCAGCAAGGTAAGAAAGCGGCGTTAGGTCACCACTTGCGCCTACGGAGCCTTCTTGCGGAATACGTGGAGCAACATCATGGTTGATTAGGTTTACGATCTGGTTAAGTAGATCGTGAGAAACACCCGATACACCTTGCGATAATGAACACAGACGCGTCGCAAGAACGGCTCTTGCTTGTTCGTGGGAAAGGATTTCACCTAAGCCACAACCATGAAAGCGAGTTAAGTGCAGCGGTAACTCATCAACCAATGCTGGTGGAATCGCGACGGTACACGAGTCACCGTAACCTGTGGTCACGCCGTAAATGACGCCTTCTTCTTTCAGCAATTTCTCTAGAAAAGCGACGCCACGATCGATCTTAGACGTAAATTCTGGTGACGCATTCATGCTTGCATTTGCGCCTTGTGCAATCGCAACCACATCTTCGATAGAAAGAGCTTGTGCGCCGAAGGTAATGTTTTGATTAGTGTTCGTTGTCATGTTGCTGATTACTTAAAGTCCAGAAGTTGAAAAAGTTATACCACTGCAACGGTGCTTGCAGAGTATGGTGTTCCAATCGTTGCGCGTATTGCTGTACCACAGTATCTAACGCTGCTTGGCGCGTTTTGCGTGGTAGGACGATTTGGTCACTAAAATGTTCGAAGTACACATTGAAGTGCGGGGTGATGGCATTGTCGTCTCGTAGGCCAAACAGCAAATATACCGGCGCCTTCAGTACCGAGGCCAACATAAATGGGCCTTGAGGGAAGGGGGCGGATTTACCTAAAAAGTCTGCCCAAACCACGCGGCTTTCAACGCTGGTTGAAGTGCGGTCTCCTACAATCACGACCCATTCACCTTGCTCAATTTTTTGTTGTAGCAAAATGGCGGTGTCTGGCCCCATTGAGCTGACTTGAATCACGTTGAGTTCTGAGCTCGGGTTTACGGCTTTCATGACCGCATTGAACTGCTCAGCGTGTTCGGTGAACACCAAAGCATTAATTTTGACATGAGAATGGCGACGACCAAGTGCGCGGCACAGTTCTATGTTGCCTAGATGTGAGCCCAGAATGACCACACCTTGTTGTTTCTCTGCCATTGCTTCGAAGTGGTGCTGACCATGAATGGTGAGATTACTCACGTCAAAGTCACCTTGCCACGCGGCCAGCTTATCCAGCATGGTGCGGCCAAATGACAAAAGATGATGATAGCTATCGAGTGGCTGTGGTAACACTAAACTTTGCTGTTTCGCGTAAGTCTGTAATTGGTTGAGATAAAGCTCAGATGCTTGACGTGAAGACTTACCAGTAAGGTGGTAATAGCGCATCACTAACTTCAGGATGAAGTCGAACGCTTTGCGGCCAAACAGACGGTAGATCGCCAGAAGCGTCTTGATGCCTAAAACGGTGCCTTGCTCTTTGCGTTTCGACCAATGCGCATCGCTTTGATTGTGCTTTTGTTCGATGTCTTTAGATTGACGTTTTCGAGCTAACAAAGATGGAATGCGTGGCAACATGCCAAAGAACAAGCGAGTATGCATCCAACTGATTTTGACGTTGTCCCACAACGCGTCAAAGTGAGAAATACCGCCTTCAGGGTAAATCACCCGAGTCGGAACAAAGTCGATATCAGTGCCATCCCAATACATGCGGACAAGGATCTCGATATCGAAGTCCATTCGTTTGCCAATCTCATTCTTATTGAGGACGTTGGCCGTTGCTTCGAGAGGATAAGCACGAAAGCCGCACATGCTGTCTTTAATCGACAGAGACAAGGTTTCAATCCATACCCAGATATGGGTCGCGTATCGGCCATACAGACGCGATTTTGGTACGCTGTCGTCGTAAATCGGTTGGCCTGAAATCAAGTTATCTGGCTTATCTTGTGAAGCTTGAAGCAGATTAGGTAGAGCATCAAGATCATGTTGACCGTCGGCGTCGATTTGAATCGCATGACTAAAGCCATCCGCGTAGGCTTGTTGAATACCAGCCATTACCGCTCCGCCTTTCCCTTGGTTTTCGGTCAGACGAATTAAGGTGATTTTCTCTTCGTTTGCTAACGCATCCAGTGTTTGTTTTGTCGCCTCTTCACTGCCGTCATCTACGACCAAAATGGGCATGGAAAATGACGCGAGAGAATCTACAACGGCAGCGATGGTGCTACCATGGTTATAGCAAGGGATCAGAAAGCACGGTTGATAGGAGTTTGCGCCGCTCACACTAGCTACCCAATTTCATTTTGCCAGATGAGTGAACAATCGTCTGTTCAGCGGATTGAGAAGTATATTTGAACGCCAGCTTTTCACGTTCAGAATCCCAAGACAGCGATAAGCTAACCTGCATATCTGGCAGGATAGGTTCTTGGAATTTGATCACTTCCATCCCTTTAAATACTGCAGGCGTATTGAGGTATTCGACGGCATAAAACAGCGCCCAATCGATTTGAGTTACGCCCGGCAGTAGGGGGAAATGCGTAAAGTGCCCTTGGAAATCCATGATGTCAGCGTCGACAAGCATCTCAATGGTCGCTGTCTTATCTAACACGTCTATGTTCTTGAGCGTTGGTTTTCTTTTGTCCATGTTCGATGCTTAATTATTCTTGGAATAGTTTTTCTATTTCAGCGACTTGTCGCTTACCTTGGCTGTTAAGTGGTACTTCATCCAGCACTCGGAATTTGCGTGGTATCGCAATCGGCTCTAACCAGTTACGTAGCGCTTTTCTCAGTGCAAGCCAAAACTTGCCTTTGCCCAGTTCACTTAATGTCTGCTGGCCTTGCTCGTTCAATACTATGACAGCAAAAAGCGACAATCGTCCTGCTTGCTCCATAGGAATAACAGCACTTTCCTTAATCCAAGGCAGTTGTTCTAAACGTTTTTCTACTTCAACCAAAGACACACGTTTTTCTTCGACCTTAACGATTCGGTCTGTGCGGCCGCGTAATTCGAAAGAAATACTATCATGGAAATAGCATTCATCTGCGGTTTGATACCAAGCGTTTTCATCGATGTGCGGTGAGCGAAGCTTTAAACAATTTTCATGGTTTAATGCCGCTTCAACTCCAGGGAACAGCGTCCAAGGTTGTGTCGCAGTAAGTTGTTGACGATAAGCAATACCGCCAGTTTCTGTACTACCAAATACTTCGACTGGATAGTCACCAAAAATCTCAGCACTGTGTTGTGCGGCGTCATTCGGTAATGGGCCACCAGAGGAGAAAACGCAGCGCAATGCCGTCGGTTTATGCTCCTCGGTGAGACGCTTGAGCAGAGCAGGGCTGCTAATTAAAGCGGTATTGCTGGTGGCATGATTCACAATTTGCTCTGGAAACTCCAGATTGTGGGTAGCGAAAGCGCGACCAGCACAAAGTGGCCAAAGCACACGGAAAAGTAAGCCATAAATATGCTGATGAGAGACCGTACTTTCAATCTGACAGCCAGCGATCTTCTCTCCCCATAAGGATTGAAGAATCGCAATTTCGACATCCAGTTGTTTAAGTGTTTTCGCGATGGCTTTAGGTTTACCACTAGAACCGGACGTAAACAAAGTGATGCTCAGAGCGCTGGCGTTAAGCGAGTGCCACTCCATCGAGCGGTCATCTGCTTCTTCCGTCACACAACGTGTGGTCAAGCTGTCAGGTACCGAAACGTCAGCATCATGAAGGACGAGGTCGTAATGTTCATCAAGTTCTTTTAATGCTTCTGGTTGGTAGTTTCCTGGTAAAACGATGGCTTTATTGGCATGACAACAAGCAAGAAAACTGATGGCAAACAGGTAGCTATTGGCAAAGCAAAGAGCAATACGCTGCGATGGATTGGCGTCGAGTTGTCTTTTTAGAGCGGAAACACTGCGTTGAAATTCGTCCCATGTTTTTTCTTGAGCGGACTCGAAGGCGACGACCGATGGTTCAGGACGTTGAGCGCGCATTAACATGGCAATAGAAGAGAAGTCAGAAGAACGGGTGTTCATACGATCTAGTGTTCCTTTCGTACAAATTGGCGCACTATCCATTCACCGGCAAATAAACTGCCTGCAAGTAGGTAGCTGATCAGGCCGTTGTATAACGTCCAAATCTCGATGGATTCAAAGCAGGTATACAGTGCAGTTGCCGCATTCATAATAAAAAATGCGCACCACACCAGAGTGACTTTACGTGTGTAGAGTACGCCGCTTTCAGGCAAATCTGGTTCTTGAAGCCGAGCCAATCGCTCAATGATGGTTTGAGGCTGTCTTAAGCTGAGGGCGAACACCCCAAGCATGCAAAGGTTCACCACGACAGGATAGAACTTTAGCCACCCGTGTTGCTTAAATACAACCCCAAGGGTGACCAGAACGATACCAACAATGCCAGTGGTGAAAGCAAGAAACTTAAATTCTTTCAGCGGGGTCTTGTTTGCAACCAATAATCGCAAGAGCAACGCTGCAATTAACAAGCCCCCAACGAGGTTTAAGCCAAATCGATCAATGCCGAAGTAAACAGCAAAAGGGTAGGCAAACAGGACAATTGCAGACAGACCAGTCAGCAATTGGCGCATTAACTTTCCTTAAGAAGTTCAGCGACAGCCGTTACCACGTCATCCACCGTACGAACGGTGCTGAATTCAGCTGGCTTGATTTTCTTACCAGTGACATTTTGCAGGTGAACCACAAGGTCTACCGCGTCAATGCTGTCTAGGTCGAGATCGGTGTAAAGGTGTGCTTCTGGCTGGATATCCGCAGCGTCGATTTCAAACAGTTCTACCAGTGCATCTTTAACTTGTTCAAATACTTGTTCTTTATTTACATCTGTCATGAATATACCTAAAAACTATTCATTATCTTGGGAAGAAGTTTGAGAAGAAATGTACTTCGCAAGGTTAGCTACTGAAGCAAAGTGCTCACGTGTATTTGAATCGTCAGCATCAATGACAATGTTGTATTGCTTTTTAATCGCTAAGCCAAGCTCAAGTGCATCAATAGAATCCAAGCCTAGACCATCACCAAACAGCGGCGCTTCGGTTTCAATATCGTCGACGGTTAAATCTTCTAGGTTCAACGCGTCAATAATAAGTTGCTTGATATTGTTGTGTAATTGTTCCACTGGGACCTGCTTATAATTCTGGAAAAATAGTATCAGCTAAATGCTGCTGTAAGCGACGAGCCGCTATTGTTGGGGACGTAGTTTGCTTTATAAAAGGCTCAATCTCAACTTTATCCTTCACTTCCACTTTGAAAAAGGGCTTTGTCGCCGGAACTTGATACCACTTTTTCTCTTTTGTTAAGAAGCTAGGCGTCACCGTAATATGTACAACTCTTAAATCTCGCTGCGTTCTTACTGCTATTTGTGCAGCACCACGCTGTAATTTTGATTTTACCCCAGGAGTGGTTCTTGTGCCTTCCGGAAAAATGAGCAATACATTGCCATTATCAAAACGTTCTTCACACATTGTTAATAAATCATCAGGAGCTTCATTAGGAATATAACCCGCAGCTTTCACAATGTGTTTCATAAATGGGTTGGCCCAAATCGCTGACTTTACTAAACAATCGCAGCGCTTTAATTGAGATGCGATAAGAACGTAATCAATTAAACTTGGGTGGTTGGCAACAATAAGGCAATTTTGATCTTGTTGAATAATATCTGCGCCGATGATCTTATAATCGATTGCGCCAGTAAATTTCATCAATTTACAGAAGGTATTAAAAGCAAACTGTATCGCACCTTGGACTTTATATTCCTTGGCGGTTTGATCGGAGGTGGTTAAACCAATGAGTGGAATGACGATAAAGCTGAGCACCAGACCGCCAAGCCCAAATACGGAAAAACAAAAGCCAGTAGCAAAGACACGCCAATATTGATTCAAAACCCTCATCGACGATGCCATTCCCACGTTTGCTGTGGCGAATGAATCAACCAGCTTGGATCTTCACAAAGATAGTGTTTTAAGAAAGCTAATCCTTGTGGGAGCGGGCAAGGCTGGGACGTGTGTCCGCTTTTTTCTGTTGCGACTTGCTCTATCTTAAAATCGTCACCAGCAGACAACACCATACCGACGGCATAACCTTGATACTGCTGGGTCTCAAACTCCGAGTAAGCATCAGGCAAGGGTTCATCAAAGTCGATAAACAGTACTTTTTTGTCTGGGTTCTCTGCGAGAAACAACCACGCTTCAATCAATGCGCTTTGAAAAGTGTTCTCTGATGCCGCAATCGACGTCAATGGGATAGGTTGCTTAGTCGCAATGGTTGCCAAGCCCGCTGCGGTATTGTGCACCGACTGAGAAAACGCCATTGGGGAAGCTTCTTCGCCTTGGAGAATGTCTTCAATCAACGCTGCGCTGCGATGTAACTCACCATGGCGACTCGCAAACACCAAGTAATCCACATCGTACTGTTTGAGTAAACCAATCGCGGTTTGTACCGCAAGTTTGCTTAATGCGCTCATACGTCGGCGCATCATTGGTGGGATATCTGCGACGTGTAATTTGCCCTCTTCAGGCCATATACAGTCCGATGCCCACTGCTCCCATTCTTCTGGTTGATTTAAACCCAATGAATTGGCGGATAATGCATCGATATTAAACGAAATTTTGATCTTCGAGTTTGGCATATTTGTTTAAATTGTTTATTTTACAGCTCGATAGAATCTGGGTTTCACCAGAGTCACAATAAAAGGAAACGACCATGTCTCGCTTAAAGCTGCTTATCTCTGTGTTATTAACAGTGCTTCTTGTCGGTTGTGGAAGAGTACAACCTGTAATGAATGTGGAGGATACTCCAGTTGCTTATGATCTTCAAAATAAACAAGTAAAAGCTGCGATTGTGCAATCGGCAACTAATCGTGGTTGGACGATAGAAGAAGTGAGCCCAGGTGTATTAATTGCCAAAATTCACGTTCGTAGCCATTTTGCTGAAGTAAAAATTCCATATAACAACAAATATTATTCAATTATTTATCTCAACTCAGTAAATCTAAAAGCGAGTGATGGCAAAATTCACCGTAATTACAATCGTTGGGTTAACAACCTGAATGTTGATATTCAGAGAGCCATCGCACTTTTAGGTGCTGAGTCTCAACAATAATTTTATTAATAGTAGTTAGGTTTTTTCGTGTTAAATCAAAATATTGATCCATTCAACGCTTTTGAAGCAAAAACAGAAGCTCAAAAATTATCTTTCGCCCCTATTGTTTTCCAGACCGCGAGAACACTTCGAGATCTTGGCATTTTAGCTGCGTTGGATAGTGCGGGCTCAAAAGGCATGAACGCCGTAGAGATCGCAGAGAAAACGGGCGTATCTGAATATGGCGTCAAAGTGCTGTTAGACATGGCCATTAGCGCGCATATCGTGCTGTGGGAAAAACCTAACTACTCATTGGCAAACCTTGGCTTCTATTTGCTTTATGATGGCATGACGCAAGCCAACATGGATTTCACGGCGGACGTTTGTTATGCCGCAATGATGCACCTAACCGATGCGATCAAAGAGGGCAAACCGTCAGGCTTAAAAGAACTGGGTGACTGGGAAACCATTTACCAAGGGCTGTCGACCCTACCAGAGCAAGCGAAGCAGAGCTGGTTCAAGTTTGATCATTTCTACTCAGACCGTTCCTTCCCATTGCTACTAAAAGAAGTGTTTGCCAACAAACCAAGCCACATTGTCGATATCGGTGGTAACACAGGTAAGTGGGCGATGCAGTGTTGTAACCACAATCAAGACGTTCAAGTGACGATTGTCGATTTACCACAGCAGCTTGAAGTGGCGATGTCGAACGCAGCGGATAACCAGCTAAGTGATCGCATCAAACCATTCCCTGCTAACATGCTGGACAAAGCTCAAACCTTGCCTGAGCATGCCGACATTTGGTGGATGAGCCAGTTCCTCGATTGTTTCTCTCCAATCGAAATTCTCAATATTTTAAAGAAAGTTAAAGCGCAACTACGACAAGGCGATACCGTATACATTCTAGAATTGTTCTGGGACGCGCAAAAATACGCGGGTGCCTCTTACAGTTTGAATGCCACGTCGCTGTACTTTACTTGCCTTGCAAATGGTAACAGCCGCTTCTACCGCAGTGATGACTTCCTAGAGATTGTTGAAGCTGCAGGCTTAACCGTGGCAGAAAGAACAGACAACATTGGCCTTGGTCACACATTATTAAAACTACAAGCAAACTAGAAAACAGAATGAAAACAGAGCAAAAGCAAGTCGTCGTTATTGGTGCGGGCCCGTCAGGTTCTACCGTATCAGCATTGCTCAACGCACGAGATATCGATGTTGTTGTGATTGAAAAAGCCACCTTTCCACGTTTCTCTATTGGTGAAAGCCTACTTCCAGCGTGCATGGAAGTTGTAGAGCAAGCGGGCATGTTAGAGGCAGTCAACCAAACTGGTTTCCAATACAAAGACGGGGCTGCATTTCGTCGCAACGGCGCTTACACCCAATTTGATTTTACCGATAAGTTCACCTCAGGTCCGGGTACAACCTACCAAGTCCAGCGTGGTCACTTCGATAAAGTACTGGCAGACAGTGCCGCGCAGCAAGGGGTTGAAATTCGTTACCAGCACGAACTGAAAAGCATCGAATTTGAAGGCTCAAAGTCGGTTCTTTCTGTTATCGATGAAAACGAATTAGCGTATCAAATTGAAGCCGATTATGTATTAGACGCCAGCGGCTTTGGGCGTGTGCTTCCAAGATTGTTAGAGCTGGAAGAGCCGTCTTGCTTGCCACCAAGAAAGGCGATCTTTACCCACATTGAAGACAACATCACTGCCGAGAACATCGAATACGATCGCAACAAGATCCTGATCTCTGTGCATCCAGATAACCACGATGTTTGGTATTGGTTGATCCCATTCTCCAACGGCACCTGTTCATTTGGTGTGGTCGGTGAGCCAGCGTTTTTTGAAAACTACCCAGAAGACAAAATCGCAGCCATTAAACAACTAGCAAGCGAAGAGCCTGGTTTGGCTGAGTTGCTTAATCAAGCCAACTACCCGAACCCAGCCGGTGAGCTCGGTGGATACTCGGCCAATGTAAAACAGCTTGCAACATCGCATTATGCTTTGCTTGGCAATGCCGGTGAATTCCTTGATCCTGTCTTTTCATCTGGCGTGACCATCGCGATGAAGTCAGCTCAATTTGCAGCAGACTGTATTGAGCGCCAGCTCAACGGTGAAGCCGTGGATTGGCAAGCAGACTACGCCGATCGCCTGATGGTTGGAGTGAACACCTTCCGCACCTATGTAGAAGGTTGGTACAACGGTAAGCTACAAGATGTCATCTTCTACCAAGAACCGAATCCACGCATCAAACAAATGATCAGCGCGATCCTCGCCGGTTACGCATGGGACGAAGCAAACCCATACGTCAAACAAAGCGAGCAACGCTTATCTACATTAGCGGAATTGGTAAGAAGCGAAAAGCGTTAAGGCCCAGAGCCGAAACTGAGTGATAGTCATCCAATATCAAAGCCCTGCTTGTGAAAGTGGGGCATTTTGTTTTTTAGTTCTGCTGAGCTAATGACGCTACGTTTTTCAGATGATGAAATCAATCTAATGATGAAGACGTGTTTTTCTTGGGAACCGTATTTCTTCAGCCTAAAAAGCTAACTGATAATTTGCCCCTAAATGAGTTACGTCTAGTATTAATGACTAGGTAATCAGCGGACTTTACAATACATTAATTAATGTGAAAGACAAAATATTAGGCCGTATCTCTGTTACTCAAATAGACAGTAAGCACCCTCACTGTGTTTTAGGTGCAGAAATCGAGATTATTCCTCTCGCGCGTTTCTAGTACTGCTTCGTTTTTGGTCACTTTGAAGTTTACTTACTGTTTTAGTTCACTATTTTATCGGTCAGATTTTACTTGAGGAAGTATTGAATCGCCACCATCGATGAATAGATCAGTTAATCTCTATCAGTCTTAAGTAAATATCTCAAATTAAAAAAATATGCCCTTGTTAATTCGATGTCTCCCCCCAATGTATAAAGATAGAATAGGTGAAAATTTGTTCGCCTATAGCCGGAGGGCATGCTCATGCTCCATCATAACCAACCTTCAGGTAGCCCTTGGGGCGGAGGAAAACAAGATCCTCCTAATTTAGGTGAGGTATTTTATACTATTCTCCATCACTTAAAAAAAATGCTTCCAGGCGGAAGGAATTCAAGCTTTTTTATCCCTCTTATTATTTTCTTTTTAGCAATCATATTCTGGACGTGTTTTTACACGGTACCAAGCGATTCTGTTGCTGTGATACAACGCTTTGGCAAATATGTCCATATTGTTCCTGCAGGGCTTCATCTCAAGATGCCACTTGGCATTGATACGGCTGAAATCTTACCTGTGAAACGACAACTAAAGCAGGAGTTTGGGTTCATAACACCCATGGCAAAAAATCCCAACCAAAGCCCGAGAATAAACACTCGACGTCAAGAAACACAAATGGTTACAGGTGATTTAAATGCCGCTCTCGTCGAATGGGTGGTGCAATATCGAATCTCCGATCCCATCAAGTTTTTGTTCGAAGTTCGAGAGCCTAGTGAAACCCTTCGATATGTTTCTGAATCCGTAATGCGTGAAGTGGTGGGTGATAGAACTGTGGATGAAGTGATCACAATTGGTCGGCAAGAAATTGAGTCTGAAGCGCTCTCAAAAATGCAAGAGCTCGCTACAAAATATGCTTTAGGGATCAGAATTGACCAAGTTCAGTTAAAAAACATCAACCCTCCTCAACCTGTCCAGGCATCGTTTAATGAAGTGAACCAAGCCCAACAGGAAAAAGAAAAGCTCATAAACGAAGCTCGCCGAGATTACAACAAAGTGATCCCCTTAGCGTTAGGTGAAAAAGATCAACGGATCAGAGAAGCTGATGGCTATCGCTTAAAACGCATCAATGAAGCTAAGGGAGATACGGTTCGCTTCAATGCATTACTGTTCGAGTATGTTAAAGCCCCAGAAGTAACTAAACGCAGAATTTATTTAGAAACAATGCAGGCAGTATTACCTAATATTCGGACCAAAATTATCATTGATGAACGAGCAAACAATATTTTGCCTTTGCTCAATCTCAACGACACACAAGGAGAGCCTAGATGAAATCGATTAAAAAAGGGGTCATAGCCGCATTGATTTTAGGTACATCTTTTAGTGTATATAACGCACTTTACACAGTAAGTGAGGTTCAACAGGTAATTATCACTCAGTTTGGAAAGCCAGTAGGGATGCCTATTGTTAATGCTGGATTAAAAATAAAAGTACCATATATTCAAGAAATTAATACCATCGACAAACGAGTGTTGGAATGGGATGGTCGCCCTTCCGACATGCCAACAAAAGATAAACTGTATATTTCTGTAGACTTGTTTGCTCGATGGCGAATCGTTGACCCGCTTCAGTACTTTTTACGTCTCAAAGATGAACGCAGTGCACAATCTCGACTAGACGATATTTTAGGTAGTGAGACACGAAATGCTGTAGCAAAACATGAATTGATCGAAATAATACGTACTAACAAAAATCGCAAACCATTACGAGATCCATTATTGAGTGAAGCTGAAAGAGATCTGAAAATAGGCGCCTTAGTTCCTATCCAAAAAGGTCGCCAATTTGTAGAGCAAGAAATATTCTCTGCAGCGTCAGAAAAAATAAAAATCTTTGGAATTGAGTTGCTCGACATTAGATTTAAACGTATTAATTACAATGAAAGTGTTCGCCCTAAAATTTATGAGCGAATGATTAGTGAACGTCGTCAAATTGCAGAACGTTTTTTATCCGAAGGAAATGGGGAGGCTGCGAGGATTCGAGGTGACAGAGTGAGAGACTTGGATAAGATTCAATCTGAGGCCTATCGTGAAGTCGAAGAGATTCGGGGACAAGCTGACGCTAAAGCCGCCGAAATTTATTCATCAGCTTACAATAAAAATCCTGAAACAAGACAATTTTATGAATTCACACGCACGATGCAGTCTTACTCGACCGTTATTTCAGAGAACACAACGCTTGTTTTGTCTACTAATAGTGACTTATTCAAGTTTCTTAATGGTATAGATAGAAATCCAAATATCACAGTTGAAAAACAATGAGTAAAAGAGAAAAAATAACACCAACTAATCTAACTCGCCTACCCAAGGGATATATTGATTGGATCTCTCAACCAATATACCGTTTCATACATATTGAATCTGCAGCAGGTATTGTACTATTTGTTTCAACGTTAGTTGCCATTTCACTAGCCAACTCAAATTTAAGTGAATCGTTTACTCGCTTTTGGCAGATTTCGGTAGGGGTTACTTTTGGTGATTTAGTATTTGAACGGTCATTACACAAATGGATCAATGACGTAGGAATGACCTTATTTTTCTTTCTTATTGCCTTGGAACTCAAACGTGAGTTAGTGCTAGGAGAACTTAGGAACCCTAGATTAGCGATTTTGTCTATTGCAGCTGCTCTTGGGGGCATGTTAGTGCCTCCTCTTTTCTATTTTCTTATACAGTTTGGTGAATCAGGGCAACATGGTTGGGGCACAGTCATGGCTACAGATACCGCATTTGTGATCGGGTGCCTAGCACTTTTAGGACGAAGCATTCCAAGCAGCTTGCGTATATTCATGCTATCAATGGCTGTGGTAGATGATATCGGCGCGATCTTTGTTGTTGCTATTGGCTATGGAGATAGTGTTAACTGGATGTCCATACTTTATGCCTTGTTAGGGTTTATTATTGTTCGGGTTATGGGCTTTTTAGGGATCCGCAGTATAGTGCTCTTTTCTATTGTTGGAGGAATGATATGGATAGCCATCGATATGTCTGGCATACATCCCACAATCACCGGAGTGATTCTCGGCTTACTAACCCCTACAAATAAGTGGGTGAGTAAGGAGCATCTTTCCATCATTATGGATACCGTAGTGTCATCTTCCACTATAGAACAATGGAGTGGTGATAAAGTAGAAGGAGAGACGTTAAGAACCGCTGCAGCGGCTGCGCGCGAAACTCTTTCGCCAGTTGAGCGGCTGGAAATGTTACTTCATCCTTGGGTTGGGTTTGTCGTGTTACCGTTGTTTGCTCTTTCCAACGCGGGTGTTTCGCTAACTACGGCGAATTTAACTTCTCCAATTACGCTTGCTATATTTTTAGGTTTTGTTTTTGGCAAGCCAATAGGTATTACCTTGTTTAGTTGGATTGCCGTCCGACTTAAAATTGCAATATTACCTGAAAACTTGAATTGGGGAATGATTATAGGGGGGGGGATGTTAGCTGGCATAGGTTTTACTATGGCATTGTTCATCGCGGAATTAGCTTATGACCCTAATCAAATTAATTCTGCGAAATTAGGCATCTTCTTAGCGTCTATTGTTTCGGCTTTTCTCGGCATCATCTTTCTTCGCTATTTCTCTGTTAAAGAAAAACGGAAAGATGCTTGATGATGCTTGTTATTCCAACTTATAAAATAGGACATAAAAGAAGTCACTACTTACCTCTATAATAACAAGGTAGGTAGTGAATATTAAAGAGATCAGCATATACTCTATTGATTGATATGTTGAAGAGAAAAGACTCATTTATTATGAACTACAGCGTTTCCCACATAACGTCACATTTCCCTTCTATTGCTGTTTTTAATAATTCAAGTAATGGATAAGCTCGCTCAATAATCGAAATAGTAGGTTCTGCGTTTTCATGCACTTCAACACTATTAAGGTTTCGTATTTTTTCACGTTCGAACGCACTATTTAGTTTTACCAGTACCTCTGGTATATCTGATGAAAAAATCGCACTTGGCACCTTTCCACTATGCCCCATCATTTTTATTATTTCTTGAGCAACGTCACCAAACATGATGACACTTGCATGATTTTTACAACTAAATTTTACTAGCATAAAAACCTCTCTGCATTTGCTATCTAAACAAAACTATGTCTTAAGCAGCTTCAAAGATAACCCCAATTGAATGTTTGCTAGTATCTATTTGTTCATTCATCATTAATACATGTGTTTAAAGAGATGGAATTGAGGCTATCTACTTTATTACTGGAATCTAACGTTATAATTCGATAAGAAATACCACGTTTCAATAGATATCTAGTTTCCTCTTTCTCACAAAATTCGATAGCGACTTGCTCAACTAGACTATCCATATCAACAAATTTGCTTTTGGTAAAAATAAGAGAAATGTTATTCGCATCTGACTTGGCTTGTACTAGTGTTAATGCTCCTATTTTTTGTGGGAGTCGACTTGAAATAATCGTTGCTCTATAATCAGATAACTCATTTGGTAACATTTGATTTGATAAACAACCGTTCAGCAGAATGATGATAAATAGTACGAATGTATTACGATGTTGATTCAAGAAAAACACTCCCTCTTGAACTATTTCTAGAGTTATAATTATGAAAAACTTTATGCATTGAGTTGGATGACATAGCCGACAAAAATGCACTGTAATCGAGAGTGAATTGAACTTTCGTTCCAACGGTTAAGGGTGTTTGGGAACTTTCGAGTATCAAGTGATCACTGCTTGACGACAAAATGTTCATATCATAAGGAGCGTTAAGTCCCGTCACACAAACATCTTGACGACCTAAGGCGAGAATTGCTTGCGAAACAGCTCCGCGGTCTTGGAGTATTTCCCTTTCACCAAATGCATTGCCCCCTCGATTCCCCCATGGCAAAGAAGGTTTAATTTTAGCTTCGATCACCTCAGCAGTTAACGTAATCGCATCGGTGTGTAACCCTTTGATTGAATTCTGCTCTACAGGGACACAGCCTAAGAATATTGCTTCTCCGAGTCGCAAGTTGTTGACTCGAGTTTTCCCCTCATGAGCTAGAACCCAATTGATTGAAGATGAGTTTCCACCTGAAATAATCTCAAGACTAATACCAAAAACTGCTTCAATACCGTCTGCAAGATCAGAAAGAAGCCTCATCTTTTTATCATCAGGAGCAACACCATAGCGACACGTAAGATTCGCCCCTATCCCTTTAATAACTATATTGGGTAATAGAATGATCTCACGTATGAAATTAATGACGCGACATGGCATAACACCTTCTCTCAAATCTCCAAGCTCAACCATTATTATCACACCGTGTTTAATATTTGCTCGTTTTGCTACGCGAGAGAGCCGCTGAATAACTTGAACTTCAGTATTCAGACTGATGTCACAATACGCAACCACACTCGCAATCTGACTCAGCATTGGAGTGCGTATTAACACTTTCGGAACTGCAACCCCACAATGTGTCATTCGTTGTATATTTTCCACTCTAGAATCAGCAAGCATACTTGCTCCAGCATCAACCAGAATGTGCGCAATGATAGGATGACCTAAACAGGACTTTGTAACTGGTGTGACTGAGACATTTTTTAAAGCAAGTGTTTCAATAAGAAACTTAGCGTTATGGTGGATTTTTGAACAGTCAATATTTAGCTTCGGGTAACTCACCTTTGCTCTGATATTTTGTTTTCTAACAAAGGATAGGTCGACAATACCATCTGCAACAGTTGTTCTTTAGATTGAGATAATGGATCTGTCACAGGTAGGCCAAACTCAGCAGAATACAAATTTATTTCGGAAATAATCTCATCTGAAGACATCCCTTCATGATTCAGAGTTAACCCGATAACTGTAGTATTGGAGAACGCCTCTATGAGGTTTATCTCACAGGCAACGGAAGGCATCGGCATATCTGGGAAATCTATGCGATACATACGCTTAGGCGCATGTTGTAGAATAACACTAGTCGGACAACTACCACGTAATATAAACGAACTGGTAGAGAATGCAGGATGACTCAGTGCTCCCTGTCCTTCAATAATAATGATATCTGGATTCTCTGCTTCATACGCTTTAACAATTACTGCTTCTAGCTCCCCAGCACAAAATTGAGAGGGGACAGCATCTAATGCCACACAATAAGGAGCACCTTGTATAATGCCCGTTTGTCCCGTCGCTATCATAACAACATTGAGACCCTTATTTCTTAACTCATTCGCCAGTATCGTCGCAGTCGTTCTTTTCCCCAATGCGCAGTCCGTTCCCATTATCGCAATTCTTGGACACTGAACACTGTGTATTTTGCCACTAAATAATTGCAGTTCTCCCTTGCTCTTGGGTCTACGAATATCAAGAATATGAACATTATTTTTTAAGCTGGCTTCACGAAAAACAGGGTCATCATTTAAGAACTCATGTAAGCCATTCACTATATTCATATTTAATGACATAGCATCGAGAATAATTTGCTTTTCAGAATCTGAAAGAAAACCTTTTGATGGCGCTATCCCAAAAATAAAGTAATCAGGAACTGTTTCCGCCTGAATAATGGCTTCTTCAATATTTGCCACAATAGGAATATGATTTTTCGTACCATAAAGAACTTCACCGGAATCTAAGCTAGCGAGCTCACTATCAATGACAGATAAAATGCGATAATTGTGGGAGTGCCTTACCAAACCATTCGCTGTCTTTCCGTCAGTTTTATTAAAGTTACCTTCACAGTAAATAATTGCAGAAGGAGTCGTCGGATTAACTTTATGACAAAGCGGCGTCCAAGGTTCCGGACGAGTTGGGCTATGGTCGTTTCTTATATGTTCGGTTCTAGTTAATTGAAAGATGTTTCTTAGCTTTCTAGTTGAAATTGACATAATTAAAGCCTGCAGTAAGGCTTAGGGGGGCTACTAAGGAGTGCCGAGATGTGAGTTCGGAAAAGAAAAGAAGTCCCTACTAAGCGGTAGGGTGAGCAACCATGCTAACACACTTCCAAGACTTTTGTTGGTTATTATTGATACACTTTCGGCGTCTATCACTTTAAGACTTAACCCATACTCGAGTGATTGATTAGAGATTTAAGACTTCTTGTTCAACACTTCCATATCAACCTCTAAGGTTTAAAGTTTCAGATACTTTTTCTAATATCAGTTGAGTGGGTCAGAGCTTTTAGTGTAACGCGTTTTTGTCCAAAAATACAGTAGTGAGGTCTGTGCTAAATTTACCTGAGATCGGTTTAAGCCATCGCCATCAGCCCAGACTTTTCAGCATTGGTGATGTTGAGTGATGGCTTCTCTGGT
>NZ_JAPHPY010000037.1:0-58346 GCF_026241575.1 Vibrio sp. Sgm 5 | reverse complement strand
TCTATCGGATTTTTACACACTGGTGGGATCGTTCAATTGATCAGTCTATTAATTTCTTAACTGATCGGCATTAGCTCGATAAAGCCGCTTTTCTCTATTGAGAAGGAGAGATTACTCTTCTGCTTCCGCCTCTTCCGTTTCATCTTTGCGAGTGTAGAAACGTGCGAAGAACAAGCCTACCTCAAACAGCAAACACATTGGGATTGCTAAAAGGGTTTGCGAGATCATATCCGGCGGCGTCAATAGCATGCCGACAATAAACGCACACACAATAATGTATGGACGCTTCTCTTTCAGATCTTGTGGTGTCGTTGCGCCTGTCCAACATAACAAGATAATCGCGACTGGTACTTCAAACGCAATACCAAACGCCATAAACAGCGCTAGTACAAAATCGAGGTAGCTCGAAATGTCGGTTGCAAACTCTACTCCACCCAATGAGATAGCAGTAAAAAAGCCAAACACCAACGGAAATACCACGAAGTACGCGAACGCCACACCGCAGTAAAACAGCAACGAGCTTGAGAACAACAATGGCATGATCAAACGACGTTCATGCTTGTACAACCCGGGCGCCACAAATGCCCAAACTTGGTACAAAATAAACGGCACCGCGACAAACACCGATGCGATAAGCGTTAGCTTCAGCGGTGTAAAGAAGGGTGAAGCCACATCGGTTGCGATCATCGTCGCACCTTCAGGTAAACGCTCTACCAAAGGTGCAGAAACAAATTCATAAATGTGGTTGGAGAAATAAATTAGCCCAACAAACACGACCAATACTGCGGCAATTGCTTTTAGCAGTCGATTGCGAAGTTCTAATAGATGACTAATTAAAGGTTGTGTCTGCTCGACGGTAGACATGGCAAACCTCTTTTTAAAAACCAGATCAAAAAGGAGCTACCAATATGTCTAGTAGCTCCTCCTAATGAGACTATTCGGCTTTCTTATCTGCCGCTGTAACCTTAATCTCTTCCGCTTTCTCAACGGTTTCAGTCGCTTTTGCAGCTTCTTGCGGCTCTGCGTCTGATTTGGTTGGTTCCGCGTAAGGGCGGTTTACAGATTGCGCGGCTTTCTTCAGTTCTTCAACAGAAGACTTTAGCTCAGGAGACAGATCATCCATCCCCATTTGCTCAGCTTTACGCAAGTTTTCTTGCAGTTCTTGGACTTTTAGCTCGTGTGACAATTCGTCTTTGACGCTATTTGCCATACTCTTCGCTGCTCCGACAAAACGAGAGACACTGCGGATGGCATGTGGCAAACGCTCGGGACCAAGAACAACCAGACCAACAACAGATATTAATACCAGTTCCCAAAAACCGATATCAAACACGTTTTACGCCTGCTCTTTGTCTTTTTTCGTTTCAGGAGCAGCTTCTTTCTTTTGCTGCTCTTCTAAACTTTTTGGCTCGAAGTCTGCGTCTTTGTCTTCTTTCTTCGCAGAATCATCTTCGCTCATCGCTTTCTTGAAGCCCTTAACGGCACCACCCAGATCGCCACCGATACCGCGCAGTTTCTTAGTTCCGAATAGCAATACAACAATTACAGCAATGATTAAAAGTTGCCAAACACTGATACCACCCATTCTTTTTACCTCGGGTCTTTAAACAAAATTATTTCAAGAGTTTAACGTCTATCGACGATAAGCTCGCCAACTAAGCAGCCAAAATGTGACACCTGCGATACCGCTGGCCATCGATAGCTGCTCATAAGCGTTATCCACCAATATTGCCGAGCATACGACTAAAGTGGCTCCAACACCAAATAAAAACTTTCCTGTCGCCTGCTGACGCTTGCTGTGACGGTAGCCTTGATAGAGCTGATCCATGCGTTGATTCATGGCTTTACCTTGTTTAAGGCTATCGTAAAGCAGCTCAGGCAGTTCCGGTAACTTCTCTGCCCAAAACGGCGCACGGTCTTTAATGGCATTCACTAAAGCTTGCGGACCGACTTGGTTCATCATCCATTCTTCAAGGAAAGGTTTCGCGGTCTCCCACAAATCTAGTTGCGGGTACAACTGGCGACCCAGTCCTTCGACGTACAACAGCGTTTTTTGTAGCAATACAAGCTGCGGCTGCACTTCCATATTGAATCGACGCGCAGTGTTGAACAGATTCAACAGTACGTGACCGAAAGAGATTTCACACAGTGGTTTAGCAAAGATTGGTTCACACACGATGCGAATCGCAAATTCAAATTCATCGACATTGGTATCGGCAGGTACCCACCCCGAATCAACGTGCAATTCCGCTACGCGGCGGTAATCACGATTGAAGAAAGCGAGGAAGTTTTCCGCCAGATAGCGTTTGTCTTCAGTGTTAAGTGTACCAACGATCCCGCAATCCAGCCCAATCCACATCGGATTATCGGGATGCTCCGGTTTAACAAACACGTTGCCCGGGTGCATGTCGGCATGGAAAAAGCTGTCTCGGAACACCTGAGTGAAGAATACACTCACACCGCGTTCCGCGAGCAATTTCATATTGGTGCCATTCGCTTCCAAGCCTTCAATATCAGAGACTTGGATGCCATATATTCGCTCAGAAACCATGACAGTTTCATTACTAAAGTCAGGAAAAACTTCTGGTACGTAAAGCTCTTCACTGCCTTCGAAGTTGCGACGCAGTTGAATCGCGTTCGCCGCTTCACGACGCAAATCGAGTTCATCAAGTAAGGTTTTTTCGTACTCGCGAACCACTTCAACTGGTTTCAAACGACGTGCTTCAGGCATCGCTCCGGCGACTATACGCGCCATTCGGTGCATCAGTTTTAGATCTGAATCAATGACCGGACGAATATCTGGACGGATGACCTTTAATACCACTTCTTGGTTAGTGTCTTTTAATCGCGCGGTATGCACCTGAGCAATCGACGCAGACGCTAACGGTTTGATATCAAATTCAGTAAACCAATTTTCTAATGGACCGCCCAGAGCGAGTTCCATTTGTTCTTTCGCTAACTGCCCATCAAATGGCGCAACTTGGTCTTGCAAAAGCGCAAGAGGATCAGCGATATGTGGAGGGAAAAGGTCACGGCGGGTCGACATCATCTGACCAAACTTAATCCAAACCGGACCTAGTTCTTGCAGAGCGAGACGAAGACGCTCACCTAACGGTTTCTCTGGGTGCTTGTTCTTAATCCAGAATAAGCTTTTGCGCATCAAAAGCGGCGCTTTGGTCAGTTGATGATCAGGCAACAACTCATCCAAGCCGTATTCCAGCTGAACTTTAATGATTTGATATAAGCGCTTTATTTCTGCTGGCGTCATGAGTTCTCCAGCGCAGGCTTATCCGAGTCGAACTTATTTAGTAGTACGTTTAGGCGCGCTTCGACACGAGAAGCTTGACTGCGAACGTCATCTACTTGGTCACAGAAGTGGGCGATTTCCAGCGGTGCTGGCGCCAATTTCCATTCTTCTGTTACCACTTGAGCAAGGTGGCGTTGGTGTTTTTCCGCTTGAGAAGCAAAGAAACCGCCGACGTTTTTGGTGCCTTGCACAAAGGTATGTGCCACGACATCCCCCGTCACTCGAGACAGCCACTCTTCAATATCTGGCTTGCAATCAACCATCAATTGAGAGAATTTCTGTGCAAGTTGGATGTCACCTTCAAGCTCAAGCTTATCTTGCTTAATAAGGCGAGTGATGTTGGCTTGATCGCGCAGCTCAGGAAGTACGCTTAGATTCAGCGACAGATAACAATCTGGCTGACCTTCGTAATTGCCCAAAACATCGATTTGCTGGCTGAAGATGAACGTCAGCGTCTTATTGATTTCTTTGAGGTGAATTTGAATCACCTGACCTTTAAGACGTGACAAACGACGATCCAATTCAGGATCGTCTTTAATCAGCGTATTTAGTGTCGTTTCAATAACGGCAGTGATAAGAGGTTCAAATGGCATACCGCTTATCCTTAGAATTTGTAGCCGCGGTGCAGCGCCACAATACCACCCGTTAGGTTGTAGTATTTGGTGTTTTCGAAGCCCGCTTCTTTCATCATGCCTTCCAGTGTTTCTTGGTCTGGGTGCATACGGATAGATTCTGCTAGGTAACGGTAGCTGTCTGCGTCATTTGCCACTAGCTCACCCATTTTTGGCAATAGGTGGAACGAGTACGCGTCGTACACTTTTGATAGTGGGTCTAGGATTGGTTTTGAGAACTCAAGTACCAACAAACGACCACCTGGCTTCAATACGCGGAACATAGAGCGCAGCGCTTTGTCTTTATCGGTGACGTTACGTAGACAGAAGCTGATAGTGATCACGTCAAAGTAATCATCTGGGAACGGCAGTTCTTCTGCGTTCGCTTGAACGTAATGCACGTTACCCACAATGCCGTTATCACGCAGTTTGTCACGACCGACATTCAGCATTGAGTTGTTGATGTCCGCTAGGATCACGTGACCTTGGTCGCCAACAATGCGTGAGAATTTCGCTGTTAAATCGCCTGTACCACCACCTAGATCGAGAACGCGTTGTCCCGGACGAGCGCCACTGCAATCAATAGTAAAACGCTTCCAAAGGCGGTGAACACCACCTGACATCAAGTCATTCATGATGTCGTATTTTGCTGCCACTGAGTGGAAAACTTCGGCAACTTTGGTCACTTTTTCGTCTTTTGCCACTGTGGTAAAACCAAAGTGGGTAGTGTCGTTATCTAACGCTGTATTTGATTGCACACTTGTGTCCGTCATTCTGATTCCTCTTGGGCAGCACTTTTTCACTTCGGGGCGGTTGATAACAAATAGGGTCGCCCACTGTACTGCGGGCGATTAGTTTACTTTATCCTCAGCCGGATGTCTTTCTACTAAAGAAGCATTTTCCGAAAATGACTCTGTCTGCGCCAACTGAGCAAGATCTGGCGAGATTGGACGTTTTACTTCTACTCCTAGTTGCTTAAAGCTTTCCGCTTGACGGATCACGTTGCCTCGCCCTGTTGCTAGCTTATTCATTGCGCCTTGGTACGTTTGGTTGGCTTTGTCTAGTGCACCGCCCAGCCCTTCCATATCATCAACAAACAAACGCAGTTTGTCGTACAATTTTGCCGCTCGTTCAGCGATCAACTGAGCGTTTTCATTTTGGCGTTCGTTACGCCACAAGTTATCTATCGTACGTAGCGCCACCAGCAAAGTGGTAGGGCTGACCAAAATAATGTTTTGCTCCATCGCGTCTTTGACCAAGCTCGGGTCAGCTTGTATCGCCACTTGAAATGCAGGTTCCACCGGAATAAACATCAGTACGTAGTCTAGGCTCTGAATGCCTTTTAGCTGATGGTAATCTTTAAGGCTCAAGCCTTTGATGTGCGCGCGCAGCGCGGCTAGGTGATCGCTCAGCGCCTGATCTCGTTGAATGTCGTTCTCTGCGTTGAAGTAGCGCTCGTACGCCACCAGCGCCATTTTCGAATCGACCACCACTTGTTTGTTTTGCGGTAAGTGAACTATCACATCCGGCTGATAGCGCTTGCCTGCTTCGTTTTGCAAGCTCACCTGAGTTTGGTACTCGTGCCCTTCACGCAAACCAGATTCTGCCAATACACGAGCCAGAACCACTTCACCCCAGTTGCCTTGCTGCTTGTTGTCACCTTTCAAAGCTTGAGTCAGATTGACCGCTTCTCGGGTCATATGCTCATTCAAACGTTGCAGGTTCTTCAACTCATGCACCAAGGTGTGACGCTCTTTGGCTTCTTGGCTAAAGCTGTCGTTGACTTGTTTCTTGAACCCTTCCAGTTGCTCTTTGAGTGGAGACAGCAAACCTTCCAAACTCTGACGGTTTTGCATGTCGACTTTGGCGGTTTTCTCTTCAAACAACTGATTCGCTAGGTGTTCAAATTGCTGCTTCAAACGCACTTCTGCTTGCTCAAGAATTTGCAGTTTTTCAGCATTGGCTTGGTTGATTTGTTCGTGTCGCGCTTGCTGCTCACCAAGCTGGGTTTCAAGACGCGATTTGTGTTCACGCATCTGTCCTAGCTCATCAAAATACTGCTGACGCTCTTGCTTCACCGCTTCGAAATAGCGCAGCTTTTCCATCGCGGCCATCAATTTACCGTGAGTTTGGCGCACTTCGAATGCTGCTTTGTCGCGCTCGTCATCAAGTTCATCGAGTTCTTGCTGCGCATCGGCGAGACTTTGCTTCACTTGTTCAAGTTGTTGTTGATGAAGTTGTTTTTCAGAAGAGAGTTGTTGTTCAAGCAGCTGGGTTTGAGTGGAAAAGCGTTGTTTAACCCACCAACCCACAGCAACACCGCTGATGGTCGCGGTAAAAAGAGAAGACAGAATGAGAGATTGATACTCAAGAATCCATTGCATAATAGCGAGTTAGCCTGTGTTTTTTATCTTTAATAATGGTATTTACATACTGGATAAATGTCCAGTTTGTTGGATGAAAAATCCTCGCATACACTAGGCGCTCCGTACAACATACTCACCCAAGCTCAAATCAGCATCAATGAGCAGCACTTCATCACACAGAGGTATCATGAACGAGCGTCGCGCCCTAGGATTTGGGCTATCAGCGGTATTACTTTGGTCAACAGTAGCGACCGCATTTAAATTGACTTTGGCGGAATTTACACCGATTCAGATGCTTACCATAGCGAGTATTGTTTCGGCTATCGCACTTATCACTGTGTGTGGTGCACAGGGCAAGCTCAACCAACTGGGTAACACATTTTTATCTAACCCTTGGTATTACCTATTGCTTGGTTTGATTAACCCACTGGCTTATTACCTGATCTTATTCAAAGCTTATGACTTGCTACCTGCGTCTCAAGCACAAGCAATTAACTACAGTTGGGCAATTACCCTTACCTTAATGGCGGCGGTTTTCTTGGGTCAGAAAATCCGAGGTAAAGACTGGATCGCTTGTGGTTTTAGTTACCTCGGCGTGATTGTGATTGCGACTAAAGGTAATGTGTTAGGAATGGATTTTGAAAGCCCACTGGGTGTTGGCTTGGCATTACTTTCGACCCTGCTTTGGGCAAGCTACTGGATTCTTAATACCAAAAACAAAGCCGACCCTGTGGTAGGTGTCTTACTTGGCTTCTTGGTTGCGATTCCATTTGCGATTGGTTTAAGTATTTATGAAGGCGCGAATTGGGGCCAAATCACAGCCAAAGGCTGGGCAGCAGTGACTTATGTCGGCTTGTTTGAAATGGGCATCACCTTTGTATTGTGGTTATCCGCACTCAAACTGACCGAAAATACCGCGCGTATCAGCAACCTAATTTTCGCTTCACCATTTATATCTTTAATGCTGCTTGCCACCATCATTGGCGAAGACATTCATCCATCCACTTTGATTGGCTTGGTATTGATCATCAGCGGCTTAGTCATTCAGCAAGTGAAGTTTGGCAGAAAGCAAAAAAAAGCGAATACTGCCCAGTAGCCACATCCGAAACCATTGCAAAAATGAGACGGGATTTATAAAAAAGAGAGCTAGCTAACAGTTTACTCGATTAATGAAGTGTTCCTTGCTTGGATTTGTTCGGGCTTTGGATACGATATAGCCAAAGCCCGATATGAACGTCTAATCAGATGTTAACAACACAAATCCAAGGGCGCTCAGGATGCTTTATTAACTATGTTTCGCTTCGCTATCTCTCCTGCATTGATGACAGACTGGAAACTCGCTCTGCAACAGTGCTGTGATGCCACTAAGGCGCACGGTCAGCTCTATAAATTTAGCTACACTCATCAATGGCGACTGAGTGAAGTCGCCACATCACCGCAGCAGCACCGCGAAATTGTAGCGATTTTAGATATCGCGACCGACCGATTCCAACCTGCTCACTTCGATGCTGAGCAAGTTTCCTTTGAGTCACAAACATTAAGCTACTGCCCTGTTTGGTTGCCCAACGGAAAATTGTTTGCAGCTCTGGCTTTGGTTCATCCAAACCAACAGAAGCAAACGGTGGCGGCTTGGTTAAGCGCCATCGCTGGACGAATTAGCTTTGACATAAGCCAAACCTACCTTAAAGAACAACAGCGCCATCAAGTTCAATTGCCAGAATCGCTGCCGACCCTGCAAGAGTTCATCGATTGTTTAGAAGATCATACGTGGATAAAGAGTACCGACGGTCGCTATGCCATGACCAATCGCAGCGTGGAAAACTCATGGCAAATGACCGGCAGCGACATTGTTGGTAAGAATGACTTTGAATTGTTCAGCAGCAAACGAGCTAAGAAGTTCATCGACACCGACCAATTAGTGATCGCGACAGGCAGCCAAAACACCGTTGAAGAATGCACCCTGATAGATGACAACAACAACCCCACTTGGCTTGAAACCATCAAATCGCCGATCCGAGATCACAGTGGTGAATTAATTGGTATTTTGGGGATGACAAGAAACGTCACACGCCGAAAAATGGTCGAAACTCAGCTCTCACTCGCATCGAAAATCTTCGACAACTCCCATGAAGGTATGGTGATTACTGACCGCAAAGCGAACATCCTCGATGTAAACAGTGCCTTTACTCATATTACAGGCTATGCAGCCGAAGAAGTGATTGGTAAGAACCCTAATATTCTGCGCTCAGGGCATCATGATGGAGCCTTTTACAAGACACTTTGGCACCAGTTGGAAACCAAAGGCCAATGGAAAGGCGAATTCATCAACCGCAAAAAAGATGGCAGCATTTACCCGCAATTAGCCACTATCAGTGCGGTGATGGACGATAAAAATCATCTGATAAACTACATCTGCGTGTTCGAAGACATCTCAGTACGTAAAGCGCACGAAGAAAAGCTGCAACGCATGGCATTTTATGACCCACTAACAAACCTTCCCAACCGAACACATCTGATTAGCCTTCTCGAGCAACACATTGAAAGTGGACAAAAGCACGACCACGCCTTTGCAACGTTATTCCTCGACATTGACCATTTCAAACACATCAACGACAGCATGGGGCACTTCTGTGGTGATCAATTACTAACGAAACTCGCAGAACGCTTTCAAGAAGTCCTACATTTGCGCGCGCACATTGCACGAATAGGCGGTGATGAGTTTGTCATCATATTGCCGAATATCGACTCTGAATCACAACTTATCAACACCATTGAAGACATTCTTAGCTTATTCAATCGACCTTTTGAAGTCAGTAAAAACGAAGCGTTACGCATCTCCACCAGCGTGGGCGTAGCACGTTACCCGCAAGATGGCCAAGACAGCGAAACCTTGTTGAAGAATGCAGACACCGCTATGTACTTGGCGAAGAAAAATGGTCGAAATGGCTACGCATTTTACTCTCCAGACTTAACAGATAAGTCGGTCACTCATGTCAGAATGCAATCGGCCTTGCATGAAGCCATCGAGAAAAACCAACTGCATTTGGCATACCAACCGCAGTACAACCTTAGTGAGAACGAGTTGGTTGGCGTCGAAGCATTACTGCGCTGGCAGCACCCAGAGCTTGGGGTTATTTCTCCGGCAGACTTCATTCCAATTGCAGAAAAAACAGGCCTTATTCAAAGCATTGGAAAATGGGTACTTGAACAAGCATGTTTACAAGGGCGAGCTTGGCTAGATAGCGGCATTGATTTTGGTAAGCTCGCGGTTAACGTATCGGCACTCCAACTTCAGCAATCCGATTTTATTACTAAGCTGGGCGTCATTCTTAAAGAGACAAAATTCCCAGCTCATCGTTTAGAGTTAGAAATCACCGAAAGCTTTTTATTAATAGATCCACAACAAGCGATCGCATCACTTAACTTACTACGCGAGCTAGGTATTGAGATTTCTTTGGATGACTTTGGTACTGGTTATTCGTCATTGTCGTACTTGAAAGGCTTACCAATCAATAAGCTGAAAATCGACCGTTCTTTTGTTAGCGATCTACCAAGCAACACCGACAGCAACGCGATTGTGAATGCCATCATCGCCATGGGCCAAACCCTATCACTTAAGGTAGTCGCGGAAGGCATCGAAACCGACGAACAAGCACAATACCTATATGAGCACGGCTGTATCTACGGACAGGGCTTCCGTTTTAGCGCCCCAGTTCGCGCCGAGAAGTTGTTCAAATAAAAAGACCGAGCATTTGCTCGGCCTTTTTCAATTCTTTTACTTAGCTAGTTACACCCACTGCCCTGCGACAAAGCCGCTCGACCAACACCATTGGAAGTTATAACCACCTAACCAGCCGGTTACGTCCATCACTTCACCGATGAAGTACAAGCCTTTGATGTTCTTACATTCCATGGTTTTTGAAGACAGGTGATCAGTATCTACGCCGCCTAGGGTCACTTCTGCAGTGCGGTAACCTTCCGTACCGTTTGGTGCTACTGCCCAGCTCTCTAAACGCTCAACGATGGTCGTCATCTCTTTCTGGTTGAACTGCTTAAGTGGTTTGTCTGCTAATTCTTTACGTTCAATCAACACTTCAACCAAACGCTTTGGTAGCACTTTTGCTAGCGTGTTCTTTAGGGATTGGTTCGGATGCTTCTCGCGACTGCGTTCTAGTAGTTCAGCGATGTCGTCGTTTGGAACGAGGTTAATCGTCACCTTTTGACCCGCTCTCCAGAACGAAGAGATTTGTAGTACCGAAGGGCCCGACAAGCCACGGTGAGTAAACAGCAACGCTTCTTTGAACATCGTGCCATCTTGCGCGGTGATTTCTGCTGGAATCGCAATGCCCGATAGCTCAGCAAAATCTTCTTTGTCTTCTTTATGCAGCGTAAACGGTACTAGACCTGCCGTAGTCGTAATCACCGGAAGCTCAAACTGCTCAGCAATCTTGTAGCCAAATGGCGTCGCACCAAGCTTGGGCATCGACAGACCGCCGGTAGCCACCACCAAAGATTCACACTCGATGTTTTCAGTACCGGCATGCAGACGAAAGCCCGCGTCGGTTTTCTCAATTGAATGTACATCACATTGGTAACGTTGTTGGATGTTTGGCATATCGCATTCTGCTAGCAGCATCTTAACAATGTCTTTTGCAGTAAATGCATCAACACAGAATAACTGTCCATGATCGCGCTCTTCAAACTCAATGCCATGCTTGCTGACCATCGAGATAAAGTCCCAGTTGGTGTACTGCGATAGCGCCGATTTCACGAAATGTGGGTTTTGACATAAGTAGTTGCTCGCTGAGACGTCGTAGTTAGTGAAGTTACAACGACCACCTCCTGAGATAAGGATTTTACGTCCTGGCTTTTTTGCATGATCCAGCACGAGCACACTACGTCCGCGTTTGCCGGCTTCTGCCGCACACATCAAACCTGCCGCACCTGCGCCAATTACAACAACATCAAATTTCTTACTCATTGGTAACGCTCAATTACTTATTTAAATTGGTTTATACCCAAGTAACCTCGAGATGCTTGGTTCAGCGAGGGTGACTTGGTTTGTAAACGCGGCGGCGATTTAAAGGTTTAGTGGGTCTAAATCAAAAATCGACAACAAAGTATACAAACCAAGGCAACTCGCCCTTCGGGAGCGTGTCATTGACCCGATTTCTACGTCAAACAACTTGGAAAGAGCTGGCTATTACGCTGCGTTGTTTTCCTTGAAGTCAAATCAATGACAATGCTCTGAACTCTGCATCTTGAAGTCACTTGGGTATATAAGTCCACAAATAAAAAAGGATGTGCTCATTGCACATCCTTGCTTTCTGCGGGCGCTATTCTAACGACAAATGTCGAATGGGAAAAGCGCTTAAATTCCAAGCACTGCTTGATGACCTAGAGAATAAAGGCCCCCAGTAGGGTCACACCGAGTAAAGCGGTCGATAAAATGAATAATCCGCGAACCCTTTCACACTTGCCAGTAAAGACTTCGTCATGATGATGGTCGTACTCTTTACTTTTTATGTAATGGAACAACCTCACTTGTTTAGTGACATTGCCATGGGTGGTGAAAAATCCATTGCCATCCACCTGCTGATAAAGCAAAGGATGCGCTTCACGCATGATGTAAATAAGAGAACGAAGAGCGGTGAGATAACGGACCATATTAACTCCCGTCACCACCATTAGCGCAAATAAGATTGTGTCTCCACTGATCATCTTTTCCTCCCTACATCTTCAATGATGCTCAAGAGAAAAAGACGATCAATGCTTCGTCCTTTACCCGCTACTTAGCGCGTTGAGAACGCGTTATGCAGCTGGAGCATCCATAATTGAAGATGAACCTTCTTTTGCCATTTGTGCCAGATCTTTGTCAATGAAGAACAATGCTTTGCCGTCTTCACCTACCAATTCGATCTTATCTAAAATCCCTTTAAACAACTTCTCTTCTTCGTGCTGTTCAGCCACGTACCACTGCAGGAAGTTAAACGTTGAGTAGTCTTGGCTTGTAAATGCAACATGCGCCAATTTGTTGATTCTTTCCGTGATCATTTGCTCATGTTCGTAGGTTTCACGGAAAACATCGCCTAGGCTTGCGAAATCATGCTTAGGAGCTTCAATTGCACCTAGGATTGGCATTGAGCCGGTTTCGCTTACATAAGTGAAAAGACGTTGCATGTGCTCCATTTCTTCTACGGCGTGTGCACGTAAAAATTCAGCCGCACCTTCAAAACCTTTGTCTTCACACCAAGCACTCATTTGTAAGTATAGATTGGATGAGAAAAATTCTAGGTTAATTTGCTCATTCAATTGTTCAACCATAGTTTGAGACAGCATGTTAACTCCTATTAATGTGCATGCAATATACCCAAGTAACCTCGAGCTGAGCAGGCTCAGCGAGGATGATTGGTCTAAAGTCACTTGGGTATAACCCACTATAACATGATTACTGAGGCAAGAGTTTGTACCCACGATATTGATATGAGATCACTTCAGCAAAATTATCTGACACTTAGTGCTAATCTGACACTATGACCTTATCAAGGAGATATCAATATGAGTTATAAACACATACTTGTGGCAGTCGACCTTTCAGACGACAGTAAAGTATTGATTAAGAAAGCCGTATCACTGGCTAAGCCTCTTGATGCGAAAGTCTCTTTCATTCATATCGATGTGAATTACGCCGAGCTTTACACGGGTCTTATCGATATCAATATGGCCGAGGCACAACATCAAGCGATGGAAGCATCCCGTACACAGCTGGCCAATTTTGAAGAGTTCGCAGAATATCCAATTACACATACTTTAGTGGGTAGTGGGGATCTGAATAATGAGCTGTGCGATACCATTCAAGACTACAACATCGATTTGGTCGTTTGTGGTCATCACCAAGACTTCTGGAGCAAGATTCTGTCCTCGACGCGTCAACTTATTAACTGCTCGCCTGTCGATATGCTGGTCGTACCGCTAAAAGACTAATTTGGATTGGCGCAACGATAAAACTTGGTTAGACTGCGGGCACCTTTGTTGTTGATAAAGATTCTCATCTATTATGGCTTATCTATCCGCAGTTACCCTACTTTGGGCATTCTCATTTAGCCTGATCGGCGTTTACCTTGCCGGTCAGGTCGATTCTTGGTTTTCTGTCTTCATGCGTGTCGCACTGGCGAGCGTCGTGTTCATACCTTTCTTAAAATTCCGTGGCGTAAGCAAATCTCTGATCGCGAAATTGATGATCGTTGGTGGCTTCCAACTCGGGTTAATGTATTGCTTCTACTACCAATCTTTCTTACTCCTTTCTGTACCAGAAGTGCTGTTGTTCACCGTATTTACCCCTATTTACGTCACCTTGATTTATGACTTTTTGAAAGGCCGTTTCTCGCCTTGGTATTTGGTCACAGCAGCAATTGCAGTACTGGGCGCTGCGTGGATTAAATTTGCAGGCATCAATGAGAACTTCTTGATCGGCTTCTTGGTCGTACAGGGCGCCAATTTGTGCTTTGCTATTGGCCAGGTAGGTTATAAATACATTATGGAAACCGAACCTGTGGAATTGCCACAGCACACAGTATTTGGTTACTTCTATTTAGGGGCATTGTGCGTAGCGACCGTCGCCTTTGCTTTGATGGGTAACTTAGACAAGATGCCGACAACAGCAACGCAATGGGGCATTTTGACTTACCTTGGTTTGATTGCATCAGGCTTTGGTTACTTTGCGTGGAACAAAGGGGCAACCATGGTCAACGCAGGTGCGCTTGCGGTAATGAACAATGCGTTAGTTCCAGCAGGTTTGATAGTGAACATTGTCATTTGGAACCGTGATGTTGATGTAATGCGACTCGCCATTGGCGGCGCGATCATCATGCTGTCGCTGTGGATTAACGAGACTTGGGTGAAGAAGCGCGTAGAGATGAGTTACGCCAATAAGTAACACATCGATCCCAACAAACATTCCAACAAATAAAAAACGCTCTCCAACTGGAGAGCGTTTTTTATTTGTTGATTCGATTAATGCATTTTGGCTTGCGAGCTTGCACTCATCAACGCAGTGGATGGCGTTGGTAACAATACTTCTAGTTTGGCATTACGCGCTTCAAGCTTGCGCTGACGTTTGAGCAATTTTTGCTGCTTTTTGGCTAACTTAAGCAACTTCTTTTGCTGCTTATAGTGTTTCTTAACCGCTTTCTTCGCCTTTTTCAGCGCTTTTTTATCTGACAAATCAAACATAGCTGGCGTCTCTAGCTGGGTAGTTGCGGCTGCTACTTTCGCTGCCAATTTTTTCTCTTTAACTCGTTCCACTACGCGCTTAACGATCGCCGCTTTTTCAATATTTTGCTCAGCCGTCATCATAATAGGTGCCTCTTGAGCAAGAGAATGACTTGGCAACGCTTCTGCCAATAACCCACAAGCTTGTTGTTCGACAATTGGTTTATCTTGGCAACTCTGAGGAGGAATCGCAGCAGGCTTACACAAAGAATCTTTTGATGCAGAAGAGCGGGCACAAGAACGACAAACGAATTTAGGCGCAACCACCAAGCGGTGAATATCACCCAAACTCTCAGCGATTTGCTTTCGGCTCATCTTACATAAACGTTTCGCCATGCTACTACTCCAGCTATCTAGTTTCTGACTATCAGCGACTGCATCAAACAAAGTGTAATAATAATAATTCTTAGTTAGATATACAGTCAGAGTGCCGAATTAGCAAGAGAAAAGTATCAATAAGCTGAGCAAACGCCAGATACAAATACAGCGCCAAATCGGGCGCTGTAAGAAGAAGTTTTTTATTGTCAGTCGTTTAGTTGAATTACGCCATAGACGCCTTCACATAGACATCGAAACGATTCTTTTTAGTCTCAATCGCCATGCTTGGTTTTTGTTCATCTAACCAGTTGGCGTAATCAGGGCGCTTCACCACCACACGTTTGCTCGCCAATGCCATTGCTGGTGCCAGCAAGCCATCTGCATCAAGGTCGGCACCCACCAACGATTGAAACACACGCATCTCTTTCTTCACGAGTGCCGATTTCTTTTTGTTCTCAGGATGAGGGTACATTGGATCAAGGTAGACTACATCTGGCTGCACGAAGTCTTTGTCTTGCGCTAATTGGTCGAGGGCGTCATGACTAGAAGCGTGGATCAGCGACATACGCTCTGACACCCAAGCACCAATTTCTGGATCGTGCTTCGCGCGAGCCAAACCATCATCCAGCAACGCTGCTACGACAGGGTGACGTTCCACCATTTGGACTTTGCAACCTAATGACGCCAAAACGAATGCATCACGACCCAAGCCGGCCGTGCCATCTAGAATGGTTGGTGTTGCTCCTTTATTTAGACCCGCCGCTTTTGCGATCGCTTGCCCTTTACCGCCACCGAACTTACGGCGATGCCCCACTGCACCACCAATCAAATCAACAAAGATCGCACCCAGCTTTGGCTCGTCCACTTTACGTAGCTCTAAACGATCTGTCGTTAGAACTAAAGCAAAGTCACTGTCGTCTGTGTGAGAAAGCTGCCAACGCGCAGCGAGTTCATCAAGGTGAGACTGTTGAGATGGGTCTTCACAAATCAATTGCAGTTGCAAAAGGAGGCTCCAGTAAAAATCGGTTTAACTGGCGCTGAGTGTATACCCAACCCGCCTCCAATTGCTAGGTTGAGGACAATCTAGGTAGAGAATAGTGTCGTCCGTTTAAAGTGGTTGAAGTGCTTCGACCAATTCAGCCAATGGCTGAGGGTGACCAATCGCATAGCCTTGTCCGTAATCCACACCCAGTGCTTTTAAGTGTTCGGTAATTTGGTCGTTTTCCACAAACTCAGCAACTGTGACCTTACCTAATTGCTTCGCAAGGTCGTTAATCGAGCGCACCATGACACGATCCATTTCGTTCGTGTTGATATCTCGCACGAAAAGGCCATCAATTTTCACGATATCGACAGGAAGTTGCTTCAAGTAGCCAAAAGAAGACAGACCAGAACCAAAATCGTCCAATGCAATCAAGCATCCCAACGCTTTAACCCGAGTGAAGAAGCCAAGCGCTTGGTCAATATTGCTCATCGCAGCGGTCTCGGTGATCTCTAAACAAATCTTCTCACAAGGAATAGAAGACAGCTGCAAACGCTCCAATAAGAAGTCGATAAACTCTTGATTACCCATCGATTGGCCGGACAAGTTAATCGCGCAGCGACCGAGCTTTTCCACCACCTCGGGACGCGCTTCAAACCACTCAAGTGTTTGGGTGATAACTTGCTTATCAATCCAGTGCGCGATGTTGTAGCGCTCTGAAGCTGGCATAAAAATACCTGGAGACAAGTAGTTGCCTTGAGCATCACGGATACGTACTAGAATCTCAAAGCACAGCGGCGAACCTTCACCACGCAAATTCAGTATTTGTTGAGCAAACAATTCCAAACGCTTATTCGACAATGCCTCATGCACTAAGTTAACGCTCTGCATTTCGAGCTGGCGACGCTGCAGCTCTTCATTGTCTAAACTGAACAGGTTATAGCGATTACGACCCTGCTCTTTGGCGACGTGACACGCAGAGTCTGCCTGAGCGTGAACCATTTGTGGTGTCTCGGCGGTGTGGTCAATAATACGAATGCCCACCGAGCAACTCATGAACAAACGCGTGTCTTCCCAACGAAATAGCTGCTCGCTTAATGTTGAGATAATGTGTTTAGCAACGCTGATCGCGCCATATTCATCGCAATCCTTGAGCAATACGGCAAATTCATCACCACCCATGCGCGCAAGCACCGCGTTATGAGGCAGCACTTCTTCAAGCATGCTAGCGCAAAACTGAATGGCCGCATCGCCTGCGTCATGTCCCACCGTATCGTTCAAGACTTTTAACTGATCGAGGTCGAGATAAAGCATGGCATGCACACGACGATGGCTTTCCACTTCTCGTAACGCTGTTTGCAGTTCGAGTTCAAAATAGTTGCGGTTGTAGGTATCGGTCAGCAGATCGTAACTTGCTTGATATTCCAGTTGTTTAGCAAGCTTTTTGGTTTCCGTGATGTCTTCACCGACGATCAGCAATTGGTCAGAATCCCTCAATGGACGGATATTTTCACGAACCCAAACAGAATGACCATCGGCATGACGATACTCAATTTCACGACGCCAAACCCCATGCATCACTTGCTGTGGTTGAAGTAGCACTTGGCGGGGGTACAGTGCTTTTTCGTCAGAGTAGAATGCACACAAGTGATGACCCAGCATATCCAACGGTTGATAACCTAAAAGCTGCTGAGCAAAGCGGTTCACCTCTTGAATCCGATTATTATTATCTAATGTCACCATCATCACAGGTTGCTGTTCGTAGTAACTACGCAAGCTCGACTCACGCTGATAAAGCTTGTCTTCCATTGCTTTTCGGCTAGTGATATCACGCGCTTCAAACAAGTATTGTTCTTGGTCACCCACTTGTTGAGAAAACGGCTTTAACGACACTTCCAGTACCATCGCGCCATGTTCTGTGCTCCAAATTTCAGCTTCAAAGGTCGCCACATTACGATTCTGAGACTGAAAATAGTTGGCGAGCAACTGACGTGCTTCTTCACTCCAGTGTTTATGATGCCAAAGTGGACGATCGAGACGTATATCCTGATGATAAAGCAAAGACTGCAGACGATCGTTGCCCGAGTTGAGCAAACCATGGTGGTCGAGAATCCCCATATACTGCATGCTCTGGTCGAATACCGACTCCAAAATCGCTTGGCTTTCACGGGCAATGCTCTCGCTACGGCGAATACGCTGCAAGTAGTAACTCAGCAGCACAATCACCATCACCATCACCATCACCATGACGATAAATAGGCTACCAAACAATTTGATCTCTTTTGCATAGCGCTCTGTAAATTCTGCGGGCTTATTGAAGAACACCGACGATGCCTCTTGTTCAGCCCCCAATCCCCAGCGAACGACCGATTGGTAATCGAGTTTAATGTCCGATTCCGCGCGCACTACCGCTGGCAACGGCTGCGTTGGGTTACCCAGCACATAGGCCAATAACTTTGCCGCCTCAAAACCTTGACGATAACCACTTTGAATCACACCACCCACAGCACCATGACCCAACCCAATATCGTGCACCATAAATAAAGGCGCGTTCGATGCTTGATTGATGTCTCGCCAATCTTTGTCCGTGGCAACATTGCCATCAATATCGCGGTAGTAAGTCCAAAATAGCACCACATTCTCAATGTTCAGTCGCGAAACTTCCTGTTTCAACATATCGACATTGTCAGGAACAAGATGACGAACTTTGTCGCGATATTGCGGGTTTTTATCAAGAAATTCTTCTATTTGAGCTCGAAGCGCTAATCCAGTGACCGAATGGTCACTAACGACAAGAATCTGCTTATGCTTTGGGTGTAATCGCTCGATAAGCGTAAGGTTGGCAAGCAAATCAATATCTTCGATCACGCCTGTGGCTTTTAGTCCCTGATGCAAAGTAGGAATGTAATTGTTGATGCCACTAAAAATGACTGGCGTATTTTGCAATACATCTGACAAACGCTGCATCAGAGCAAGTGCATTGTTATCACTGACGACAATCGCATCGAAATGCTCTTCGCTCAGCTTGGTGCGATAAAGTGATTCGAGTTGATTGAAGAACTGCTGGCTTTGGCTGCGCTTAGAGTCAAGGTACAAAACTCGAATATCGAGTGGGTGATCTTCAAGTTGCTGGGCAAAACCGCGCTGAACAGAGTCGGTCCAAAAGAAACCTTGGTGGTAGGAATGTACAACAAGTACTTTTTGCTCTTGCGCCGATACGATCGCACTGAACAATATCGCGATAAAAAACAGAAAAAGTGGCACATCAACTCCATGACATCAGAGCTACCTCGCGGTTATCCCTGCTAAAACCTTGTGAATCCGGCCCGCTGTGCGTATAAAATGAATTTTACACCTCATACCCAACGGAAAACATTGTATGAATGCGACGCTGCCGAAACTCGACGATCTTGATCGTGCCATTCTAAAAACGCTGATGGCCGATGCTCGAACGCCTTATGCAGAAATGGCAAAACAATTTGATGTTAGCCCTGCAACGATCCACGTTCGTATCGAGAAAATGAAAGCGGCGGACATCATCGAAGGTACTGAGGTGATCGTCAACACCAAAAAGCTAGGATATGACGTATGTTGCTTTATTGGCATTAATCTCAATGCCGCACGTGACTATCACTCTGCGTTGGAAAAACTCAACGCCCTCGATGAAGTGGTGGAAGCTTACTACACCACGGGCGCGTATAACATATTCGTCAAATTGATGTGCAAATCGATTGAAGAACTGCAGTTTGTATTGATTGATAAGCTGCAGGCTATTGATGAAGTCCAATCTACAGAAACCCTGATTTCGCTGCAAAACCCAATTAATCGCAACGTAAATCCGTAAGACGCTGAATCCATAAGATAAAAACCGAATCAAAAAATAAAAAGGGCAGCCACTTGGCTGCCCTTTTTCATTCTCAATCGAGATTATGCTGCGATACCGGAATGACGCAGTAGTGCATCGATTTCTGGCTCACGACCTCGGAAGCGTTTAAATAGCTCCATTGGCTCTTCACTGCCACCCATTTCTAAGATGTTGTTCAGGAAGCTCATACCCGTTTCTTTGTTGAAGATACCTTCTTCTTCGAAACGAGAGAACGCGTCTGAAGACAATACTTCTGCCCATAGGTAGCTGTAGTAACCCGCGCTATAACCACCAGCAAAAATATGACCAAAGCTGTGTGAGAATCGAGCCCACTCAACCGCAGGCAGTACCGCAACTTTCTGCTTCACATCTGCCAAGGTTTCAAGAACGCGAGCACCCACTTCTGGGTCGTACTCTGTGTGCAGAGTGAAATCGAATAAGCCGAATTCAAGTTGACGTAGGATGCCCATCGCCGACTGGAAGTTCTTCGCCGCAAGCATCTTATCTAACATCGCTTTTGGTAGAGGCTCGCCAGTCTCGTAGTGGCCAGAAATGAACGCCAGCGCATCTTCTTCCCAACACCAGTTTTCTAAGAACTGACTTGGTAGCTCAACCGCATCCCAAGGCACACCATTGATACCCGATACCGCGCCTGTTTCTACTTGCGTCAGCATGTGATGGATGCCGTGACCGAACTCGTGGAACAGAGTCACCACTTCATCGTGCGTAAACAGCGCTGGCTTATCACCTACAGGGCGGTTGAAGTTACACGTTAGGTAAGCAACCGGCGTTTGTAGCTCGCCAGATAGCGTCACTCGACGACCACGACAGTCATCCATCCATGCGCCGCCACGCTTGTGCTCACGTGCGTAAAGGTCTAGGTAGAAACTGCCTCGTAATGTGCCTTCACTATCAAAGATATCGAAAAAGCGCACTGACTCGTGCCAAGTGTCCACACCTTCGCGCTCAGTCACAGTCATACCGAATACGCGGTTTAGCACTTCAAACAAACCACTTACTGCCTTTGATTCAGGGAAGTAAGGGCGCAGTTCTTCATCCGAGATTTGGAACAAGTGCTGCTTTTGCTTCTCGCTGTAATAGGCAATGTCCCATACGTTTAGCTCAGTCACACCGAATTCACTCTCAGCAAACTGACGCAATTCTTCCACTTCATGTTCGCCTTGTGGCTTCGCTTTGGTCGCTAAATCGTTTAGGAAGCCAAGTACCTGCGAAGGATTCTCGGCCATTTTGGTTGCCAGTGACTTTTCGCTGTAAGTGTTGAAACCCAACATGCGAGAGATTTCATGACGCAGTTTTAGCTGCTCTGTGATGATTTCTGAGTTGTCCCATTTGCCTGCGTTAGGGCCACGATCAGAAGCGCGCGTTACGTACGCTTCGTACAACTCTCGACGTAGTTCTTGGTTGTCACAGTACGTCATGACTGGCAGGTAAGAAGGGATATCTAAAGTAATTAGGTAGCCGTCGAGCTCTTTCGCTTCTGCTGCGGCTTTCGCTGCAGCAAGCGCTGACTCTGGCATACCCGCAAGATCTTTTTCGTCGGCAACGTGCTTAGTCCATCCCATGGTGGCATCCAGCACATTGTTAGAGAATTTTGAGCTCAACTCAGACATACGCTTGCTAATTTCACCGTAGCGATGTTGCTCGTCTGATGGTAAACCGATGCCTGAAAGCTCGAAGTCACGCAGTGAATCAGAAATAGTCTTCTGCTGTGCACGCGTCAGCGTCGTGTACTCTTCACTTGCTTTGATCGCTTTATACGCTTCGTACAGACCTTTGTGCTGACCAACCCAAGTGCCGTATTCAGACAAAATTGGGAGACAACTTTCATACGCTTCACGTAACGCTTCACTGTTTACGACCGAGTTCATATGGCCGACAGGGGACCAAACACGACTCAAACGATCATCAGCTTCTTCAATAGGAGCAATAACACTTACCCAGCTTGGGTTGGCGTTGTCTTTCAGTACCTCGTCAATCTTGGCACGACAATCCGCAATCACCTGCTCGACTGCAGGTTTAATATGTTCTGGTTTGATTTGCGAAAACGGAGGAAGATCCGTAAACGTAAGAAGTGGATTAGACATGAATAATTCCTTTTGTGTTTTGGCTCTGTAATTGCCTATTCGTATTTGCATAAAAATAAGCGCACCCAATGCACAGGCAAGCCAACAACATGGATGGGGGGATTTCCGTTCCCTTTCTCTATGCTGCGATGACCGAAGGGGCCAAAGAGAGCTTACTCTGTCCTTGAGTGTTGTTATGCCTAAGTCAAGCTAAGCACTCTGTTGGAGCATGGCAATTCGACTTAGGTTCAATTTGTTTACTCATACTAAGTATGGGTGACTTAAAGAAATTTCAATACCATCCTTCTATCAGTTCAACTGATTTGAATCGAAGTTCTACATCTTCAAGTTACTTGAGTATAATACCGCCATCGCGCAAAAATCACAGACCACACTCAGTCAAAGAGTGTTTCGAGAGTTTAATTTGTTAAGTTACCGCCACAGCTTCCACGCTGGCAACCATGCTGACGTGGTAAAACACATCGTTCAAAGCCTCATTCTTGATGCACTAAAGCAGAAAGATAAGCCGTTTGTTTATCACGATACCCACTCGGGTGTGGGACGTTACGATCTGACTCACGAATGGTCTGAGAAAACGGGCGAATACAAACAAGGCATCGCACGCATTTGGGACAACCCAAACATCCCTGAAGAGATTGCAAGCTACATCGATTCAATCAAAACATTGAACAACGGTGAGACCCTGCGTTACTACCCAGGTTCACCACGCGTTGCACGTGCGCAAATCCGCCCGCAAGACCGCATGGTTCTAACTGAATTGCACCCAGCCGATCACCCGCTACTAGAGCAAGAGTTCCACCGCGATCGTCAAGTGAGCATCTACAAAGAAGATGGCTTTAAGCGTCTGAAAGGCAGTTTGCCACCGCAAGAACGCCGTGGTTTGGTGCTGATTGATCCTCCATACGAGCTCGCAAAAGAGTACCGTGACGTAGTACAAGCGATTTTCCAAAGCCATAAACGTTGGGCGACGGGTATCTACGCAATTTGGTACCCAGTGGTAAACCGCTGCGATATCGAAGATATGATTGAAGGCCTAGAAGGCTTGGGGATCACTAAAATCCTGCAAATCGAGCTTGGTGTCTCTCCCGACACCAACGAACGCGGCATGACCGCATCAGGTATGATCGTGATTAACCCGCCGTGGAAACTGGAAAGCCAGATGAAAGAGATTCTGCCATTCCTACAAGAAGCGATCGCGCCAGCAACCGGCCACTGGAAAGTTGACTGGATCGTTCCAGAATAAAAAAACACTGAATTTCAGAATCTTAAAGCGCAACGATGACCTCGTTGCGCTTTTTTATTTTCTAAAAATTTTCGTCTGCGCTTCGTCTTTTCTTTTTTGCCTGCGTCTTAGGGATGTAAACAAGCTAAAACATAGAGAGAAATGACCATGCTTAAAGTTATCAGTTTTAAAATTTGCCCATTTGTTCAGCGCGTAACCGCGGCACTAGAATCAAAACAGATCCCTTACGAGATTGAATACATCAATTTAAAAGACAAACCACAATGGTTCCTAGACATCTCACCAAACGGTCAAGTGCCTGTGATGGTGACAGAATCTGGCACGGCACTGTTTGAGTCGGATGCAATCATCGAATACATCGAAGACGAATACGGTCCGTTAGAGCAAGGCGTGACAAACGAACAACGCGCACTAGACCGAGCATGGAGCTACCTAGGTTCTAAACACTACTTACCTCAGTGCGGCACCATGGGCAGCAAAGACCAAGCAACCTTCGAAGAACGTGCAGAGAAGCTGTTCAAAGCGTTCCAAAAAGCAGAAAACCAACTGTCTAGTGAAACCAAGTTCTTCAAATCCGATGAACTAAGCAATGTAGACATGGCTTGGTTGCCGCTTCTGCATCGCGCTGCCGTCGTCAAAGCGCACTCTGGTTACGACTTCTTCTGTGGTCTGCCAAAAATGCAGGCATGGCAAAAACACATCCTAGAATCAGGATTGGTAGAGAAGACAGTATCGGAAGATTTCGTGCAGCTGTTTAGCAACTTCTACCTCACCAACACTTATTTAGCAGATGGTAAGGACGTGCAAGCCCAGTCAGGCTGTGGCACATCAAGCTGCTGCGGTTAATGCTTTTCCTCTCCCCTGAGCATGAAAAACACCAAGCGGAATAGCGCCTTATTCCGCTTTGCTATCCTTTCATCGCTATTTGTCATAAGCAATGTCACTTTTTCCCATTTAGGAAATTGCTAGACTCGATTTATGATAGGGACATGGAATTAACAACAATTCCGTTGGGCTGTTGAGTTCATCACCCAGCACCCCAATGTAATTATTGTCAGACAAAATTAATAAGCTCTTGGAGAAAGTAATGGCGACTCATTTTGATTATATCTGTATCGGCGGCGGCAGCGGCGGTATCGCATCAGCAAACCGTGCGGCAATGTACGGTGCTAAAGTAGCGCTTATCGAAGCTCAAGACCTTGGCGGCACGTGTGTAAACGTTGGTTGTGTGCCTAAGAAAGTCATGTGGCACGGCGCGCAAGTTGCAGAAGCAATGAACCTGTACGCAGAAGACTACGGCTTCGATGTAGATGTAAAAGGTTTCGACTGGAGCAAACTGGTTGAGAGTCGTCAGGCTTACATTGGTCGTATCCACCAATCTTACGACCGTGTTCTTGGCAACAACAAAGTAAACGTTATCAAAGGTTTTGCTAAGTTCGTTGACGAGAAAACAGTTGAAGTAAACGGTGAACACTACACAGCGGATCATATCCTGATCGCAGTGGGTGGCCGTCCAACAATTCCAAACATTCCAGGTGCAGAATACGGCATCGATTCAAACGGCTTCTTCGAGCTTGCTGAGCAACCAAAACGCGTTGCAGTGATCGGCGCGGGTTACATCGCGGTTGAAATCGCGGGCGTTTTACATGCACTTGGCACAGAAACACACCTGTTCTGCCGTAAAGAATCACCGCTACGTAGCTTCGACCCAATGATCATCGAAACGCTAGTAGAAGTAATGGAAGCGAAAGGCCCAACGCTGCACACCCACTCTGTACCAAAAGAAGTGGTGAAAGAAGCAGACGGCAGCCTAACTCTGCACCTAGAAAACGGTGAAAGCCAAAACGTAGATACCCTAATCTGGGCAATCGGTCGCCACCCAGCTACAGATGCTATCAACCTAGCATCAACTGGCGTTGCAACGAACGACCGTGGCTACATTAAGGTAGACGAATACCAAACAACTAACGTTCCTGGCATCTACTGTGTGGGTGACATCATGGAAGGTGGTATTGAGCTAACGCCAGTGGCTGTTAAAGCGGGTCGTCAACTTTCTGAACGCCTATTTAATGGCAAAACTAACGCGAAGATGGATTACGAATTGGTACCAACCGTGGTATTCAGCCACCCACCAATCGGCACAATCGGTCTAACGACTCAAGAAGCAGAAGAGAAATACGGCAAAGACAACATCAAAGTCTACACGTCTGGCTTTACTGCGATGTACACAGCGGTTACTAAGCACCGTCAACCATGTAAGATGAAGCTAGTATGTGCTGGCGAAGAAGAAACGGTTGTTGGTCTACACGGCATCGGCTTTACCGTTGATGAAATGATTCAAGGCTTCGGTGTAGCAATGAAGATGGGCGCAACCAAGGCGGACTTCGACTCTGTTGTGGCTATCCACCCAACAGGCTCTGAAGAGTTCGTGACAATGCGTTAATCACGCGTGGATCGCTTTGCTGATTTAAGCAGATAAACAAAAAGGGTCATCAATTACTTGATGACCCTTTTTCTATTCACGTTTTAAAACGTTCGGGGGTATTTCGGAGCCGTTTGCGCGTTTTACTTAACTGCGCGAACCAATTCTGCAATACCTTCCCAATCGCCGTTGTCCATCATAGCGGTTGGCACCATCCAAGTACCGCCACAAGCGACAACCGATTTCAGCGCTAGGTAATCTTCCACGTTAGATGGGCTTACACCACCTGTTGGCATGAATTCCACTGGGTAAACCGCCGTTAGTGCTTTAAGCATGTTTACGCCGCCTGAAGGCTCAGCAGGGAAGAACTTCAGGGTACGTAGACCCATTTCCATCGCTTGCTCAACCAAGCTTGGGTTGTTCACACCCGGTACGATTGTAACGTTGCGTTGCTGACAGTATTTCACTGTGGTTGGGTTGAAACCTGGACTCACGATAAAGTCCACGCCCGCTTCAATCGCGATGTCCACTTGCTCTGTTGTCAGCACAGTACCAGCACCGATCAGCAGTTCTGGGTACGCTTCACGCATGATGCGGATCGACTCAGCCGCCGCTTCAGTGCGGAATGTCACTTCCGCACATGGTAAACCGTTTTCTACCAACACTTTTGCCAGTGGCAGAGCGTGTGCTACATCGTTGATTGCGATAACTGGGACGATTTTGATTTCTCTTAATCGTTGTTCAAGTGTTGCCATGGGTAACCTCTAAAGAATAAAGCTTAATGTTGCTACGATAATAAACGCGATACTACCAAGTAACGTTTCCATTACCGTCCAAGTTTTTAGCGTTGTTTTCTCATCCATCTCTAGTAGACGAGATACTAGCCAGAAACCAGAGTCGTTGAAGTGAGAAAGCACTGTTGCACCACCTGCAATCGCGATAACGATAAAGCATAGGTCTAGCTCGCTCAAACCAGTTGATGCTGCCACTACTGGCGCGATAAGTGCTGCAGTTGTCGTTAGTGCTACAGTTGCTGAGCCTTGAGCAACACGCAAACAGGTAGAGATAACAAACGCTGCTACGATCACTGGCATACCCGTGTCTGTCAGAACGTCTGCTAGTGCATCACCGATGCCACTTGCACGCAATACGCCACCGAACATACCACCCGCACCTGTCACTAGGATAACGCCACAGATTGGAGCTAATGAGTCGCCACACAGCTTCTCAAGTTTTGCCATGCCGTAGTCTTTTGCGAATATCGCAAGAGATACAAGCAGCGTAATCAGAAGTGCTACTGGTGTTTTACCTAGCATACGTAGGAACTCAACCAGAGCTGTTTTGCCATCAATCACACCCGCAACCGCTAGCGTGTTCAGTACTGTGTCTAGACAGATTAGCAGTACAGGCAGTACTAGGATGGTCATTACTGTGCCAAATTTTGGCAGCTTAGATTCATCAACTTGTGTTTCACCGTTGAAGAACGCTTTTGATAGTGGAATATCGAATTTCTTACCTGCGTACAAACCAAATAGGTAAGCGCCTAGGTACCAAGTTGGGATAGCGACTAGGATACCAACAACAAGCAGTAGGCCAATGTTTGCGCCTAGGAATTCAGCGGCTGCAACAGGACCTGGGTGCGGAGGAACAAAGCCGTGCATTACAGCAAATGCACCCGCCGCTGGTAGCGCGTACTTGATTGGCGAACCACCAAAGCGTGCAGCCACACTTAGGATGATTGGCATCATAACCACTAGGCCAGCATCAAAGAAGATTGGGAAACCAAACAGTAATGATGCCACACCTAATGCTAACGGTGCGCGCTCTTTACCGAAGCGTCCAATCAAAGTGTCTGCCAGTACTTTTGCACCGCCAGTCACTTCCAAAATCTTACCGATCATTGCGCCAAGACCAACCAGCAATGCAACTGATGCCAGTGTGCCACCAAAACCACTCATCATGGTTGGGACAACTTGATCAGAAGAAACGCCAGTAGCAATCGCAGTACCTAAACTCACCATAGTTAGGGAAGCGAAAGCATGCACTTTTAGCTTAATAATCAATACAAGTAACGCTGCAATCGCGAGGACGGCAATCGTTAGTAGGAACGTAGGGTCTGGAGCTTGGGTTAGCTGTTCCATGGGTTCACCTTTAAGAATTATTGTTTGTGTCGTGGTTCACATTTATTTGAGTTACCGGTAACATGTTACCGATAACATGAATAAGATAAACCCATATTTTAAAGTGAATTCAAAAATTGAGATCACGCGCAAATTTGTTATGAGGATAAGTTATGGCTGGTAGTAGTGTCGTCGTTATGGGCGTTTGTGCGAGTGGCAAAACCACAATTGGTGAGCACTTAGCAGAAAAGCTAGGACGTAAATTCATTGATGGAGACAACCTTCACCCACGAGCAAACATTCAGAAAATGGCATCAGGTCAGCCTCTGAATGACGACGACCGCAAACCATGGCTAGAACGCATCCGCGACGCAGCTTATAGCTTAGAAAGCAAAAACGAGCACGGCATTATTGTCTGCTCGGCACTAAAAAAGATTTACCGTGACCAAATCCGCGACGGTAACGAAAACGTTAGTTTCCTATTCCTAGACGGCAGCAAAGAATTGATCCTTGAACGCATGCGTGCTCGCCAAGGTCACTTCATGAAAGAGAACATGGTCAACAGCCAGTTTGAAACGCTTGAGCGCCCAGAGAACGAACCTCGTACCATTTTTGTTGATATTGATGCCACGATCGAAGAAGTGGTAGCTAACGCAGCTGAACTCATTCGAGCTCAAAATGAGGTGACCGCATGACTCATCAAGTAATTTTAGATGTTACTCAACGCTTAGTAGAGCGCAGCCAAGAGGCGCGTGCGGCGTTTCTTGCTCGCACTGAAGTCCAAGCAGAAGCCGGCAAAGGTCGTGTCGGTCTGTCTTGCGGTAACTTGGCGCACGCCGTTGCGGCATCTTGTTCTTCAGAAAAGAAAAGCATTCTGGATTTCACTCATTCGAATGTGGCGCTGATCAGTGCTTACAACGATATGCTGAGTGCCCACCAGCCTTACCAACACTACCCTGATCAAATCAAACAAGTGCTGTCTGGCTACGGTCACACTGCGCAAGTTGCTGGCTGCGTTCCGGCAATGTGTGATGGCGTGACTCAAGGTCAAGCTGGCATGGACATGTCGCTGTTTTCTCGTGACTTAATTGCTCAATCGACGGCACTTTCACTGAGCCACAACGTGTTCGATGCGACTCTGCTTCTGGGAATCTGCGACAAAATCGCACCAGGACAATTGATGGGCGCGCTGTCTTACGCACACCTACCAACGGCATTTGTGCCAGCAGGTTTGATGGCAACGGGCATCAGCAATGAAGAGAAAGTCGACGTTCGCCAAAAATACGCGGCGGGCGAAGTTGGCAAAGACGCACTACTTGATATGGAGTGTCGCGCTTACCACTCAGCGGGCACGTGTACTTTCTACGGCACCGCAAACACCAACCAGCTTGTGTTTGAGGCAATGGGTTTGATGCTACCAGGTTCGGCCTTCATCCATCCACATACTGAGCTACGCAAGGCGCTAACCGATCATACAGCTCTGAAAATCGCGGCAATGAATGCGGGTTCAGCCAACTTCCGTCCATTGTCTGAAGTGGTCACCGAAAAGAGCCTAATCAACGGCATTATTGCGCTGTTGGCATCGGGCGGTAGCACCAACCACACTATCCACATGTTGGCAGTGGCGCGTGCAGCAGGTTTGATTCTGACATGGCAAGACATCAGTGATCTATCTGAAGTCGTGCCACTATTGGCGCGCGTTTACCCGAATGGTCCAGCTGACATGAACGCATTCCAAGAAGCGGGCGGCGTACCTGCGCTATTGCATCGTTTGGACGAGTCGGGCTTGCTTCATCGTGACGTGAAACCGGTATTCGGCGAATTCGAAGACCAAATGACGCTACCTACGCTAGTTGACGGCAAACTGACTTGGACACCATGTGGTGGCAGCCAAGACGGCGAAGTGATTGCTGCGCCAACGCAAGCTTTCCAAAACACCGGTGGTACTCGCGTACTTAACGGTAACTTGGGTAAAGCCGTGGTAAAAGTGTCTGCGGTGAAAGAAGAGCAGCGCATCATCGAAGCGCCTGCGATCGTATTCCAGTGCCAACACGAAGTGGAAGCAGCGTACAAACGCGGTGAGCTAAACCAAGATTGCATCGTGGTTGTGACGCACAACGGTCCTGCAGCGAACGGCATGCCAGAGCTGCATAAACTGATGCCAATTCTTGGCAACGTACAGAAAGTGGGCTTTAAAGTCGCGCTAGTGACGGACGGTCGACTATCGGGTGCATCCGGTAAGATTCCATCAGCAATCCACGTTTCTCCAGAAGCGATTCGTGGCGGCGCGATTGGTTTGGTGCGCAATGGCGACATCATCCGCGTTGATTGCCAAACTGGCGAGTTGAATAACCTAAGCGATGTTGCTGGTCGTGAAAGGTTAGAGATGGACACTGAAGCGAAACAACAGACTTGGGGTCGTGGTTTCTTTAGCGTGATTCGTCAAAGCGTTTCGAGCGCAGAAGAAGGCGCAAGCTTTATTGTGTAAGGCGGGAAGCCCCTCAAAAACAGAAAAAGCGGAGTGTTGCGCACTCCGCTTTTTGTTTCGTAGACTACTTTCAATCATCAAGCCGTCTTCATCACCACAACCGCTGCAATCACCACAAAAATACCAAACCAGCCAATCGGCTTAAGCTTTTGTTTGAACAGCAAAGCACCACCAATCGCGGTACCTAAGATACCTATCGCGCCCCAAGAGGCGTATGCGATCGCAAGGTCAATCTCTTTTACCGCTTGAGCAAGCAAGGTAAACGCCGCCATCACCAATACAATCGCAGTGATGCCCCACCCTTTGTGCTTAAAGCCTTTAGAGCGAGTCAGCGCCATGTTCGCCATGATGTCGACCAACGCCGCCATAACAACAAATCCAAATGAAACAGTAAAAAATTGGCTCATGATTAACCCCTCGCATTCGATGAGCGTGACAACTCATCTTTTTGTTGAGGCTGACCGTGTGATTCGCCGAGCGTCACACACACGATACCGACCACTGCCAACGCCAAACCAAGCAACTGCTGCGCGCTTAAGTTGGCATCAAATAAAACGATAGAAACTAGGGTAATCAAGGCGATACCCAAGCCTTCCCACGTTGCGTACGCGACACCGATAGAGATTTTCTTTGCTGCTTTCGACAGGAAGTAATAGGAAATGGCGATCAGAACGTACATCACCAGATAGCCTTCCCACGCATTACTTTCGCCGATATACGACATGGTGCTGGTGCCAGCAACTTCGGCTACAATGGCAAGCAATAAAAATAGACGTGCAATGAGCATGATTCATCCTCCCCAGAAATTAAAAAACTGCATAATGGAGAATGGTGAATGTCCTTTAAGAATCAGACATTCAAAGAATTGATTATATAAAAAGAGCCGCTTCTCCTGACTATTTGCAGTCAGATTAGCTCTTCTTCAGTAAAACAGACAGGTAATTGAGATATTCATTTTTGAATATCTCAAAGGACAGTTTGCTTATCCGATCACGTTAATGGCGTATTGAGGGTTTGCTGCACCACTTGGTGCAAATGGCGGTGCAATGGGTGGTTACGGTAGGTCTGTAAATACCCCCCCGAAACAACAAATTGGCTGAACTCTCGGTTGACCATCGGCATTGGATAAGAGGCAAGTTCGTGCATCAAGTGCGCGGTACTTTGGCTAGCATACATGATGGCATCAGTCTCAAGCAGCATTTGGCAAGCGACGCGCAAGTTGTAAGATTTAAGCAGTACGACAGGCTCGTAACCCATACGGCGATACTCAGATTCAACTGTACAAAGTGGATTGTAAGACGCAGGAGCAGGCAGAGAGACCAGTGGCAATTCCGACACCGTATCCCAGTCATTGCTGATTTGAGATAAGGTTGGATGGTCTTTACGAGCCAAAATCACCCGTTTTTCGACAAACAATGGACGCATGTAGATGTCTTTCGACAACTCAGTTTCTTGGTCGAGAATACAGTAGTCATGCTCACCCTCTAACATCTCGTCTTGGGAATAGATATTCCAACTAGAGAAGACAAACGAAGCTTGAGGAAAGGCTTGATGGCAACCGCGCAATAAACGCTGACCTTGTTCATCCATCAAATAGGGGTCGGTCACAATCGCAATCTGACCTTGGTATTCGAGCGGGTCAAAGTCCGAAAACTCCTGGACCACTTTTTCTAGCGGCGACAGCATGTTATCAAACTCCGCAGCTAAGCGAATTGCCATTGGGGATGGCTCCACCCCGTGCGCTTTACGCACAAACAATGGATCATCAAACACGTCTTTCAGCTTCATCACACCACGGCTGGCACTGGGTTGCGAAATACCAAGCTGCATCGCCGCCAACTTGATGCTGCGGTTATCCACCACGGCTTTGAGTAAGCGCATTAAATTGAGGTCTAGCGCATCAAGTTGATGTGGCATAACGGCACCCTAGTGATGAAACTGAAATAATGGCGGACTACACGCTCTCGCCTGCGGTAATTCGGTAACCCATATCGACCATTTTGTCGTCTTGAGCTTCCCCTTTTAGACGCGCAATCAACAACTCTGCACTCTTTTCACCAATTTCAAAACGCGGCGTATCCACGCTGGTCAGTTTTGGACTGATGCTTTGGCCAATGTCTAAAGCGTTGTAGCCAACGACCGCAAGTTGTTCTGGTACTTTGATGCCACGTTGTTGAGCACTCAACAAGGTACCAATAGCAATATCATCGTTGGTACAGAAAACGCCATCAAGATCAGGGTAAGTTGCAAGTGCACGCTCTAATAAATCATGCGCTAGCGAAAAGCTTGAGTGATCACCCGTTAGGACGTGTTTTGGCTCCAAACCCGCTTCAGTCATTGCGCGGTCATAGCCCTGCATACGCAATTTTGTTCGCGTATCCAAGCGAGCGCCGAAGTAAACGATGGTGCGCTTGCCAGATTCCAACATACGCTTTACGACGCTGTAAGAGGCATCTTCGTGATCCATGCCGACCGCCATATCAATCGGCTGCTCTGGCAGTTCCATGGTTTCGACCACGGGCACACCGGCGTTCTTGATCATCTGTAAAGTGCGTTGGGTATGGTGGCTTTCGGTTAGGATTAAGCCATCAACTTGGTAAGAGAGCAGCGACGCGATTTTGCGTTCTTCTTCCAATTCGTCATAGCTAAAGTGTGCGAGCAGTGTTTCGTAACCATTAGCTTTAGTGACCGTTTCAATGCCCTGAACAAAAGAAGCAAAAATTTGGTTGGACAGTGAAGGCAGTAAGATACCAATCGCTTTACTGGAAGACTTAGATAACATCGCCGGAGCACGGTTTTCGATGTAGCCCATCTCTTCAATCGCTGCGGCGATCTTTACTCGAGTCTTTTCTGCCACAGATTCCGGATTACGCATATAACGCGATACCGTCATCTTAGTTACGCCAACTTTGTCTGCGACATCCTGCAATGTCGTGCGTGATTTTTTATTATGTTGAGCCATAAATATCTAATTTATCAGTAATGTTACTAGTAACATTATGACCAATACGCCCGCTCGCGACAAGCCAAGTAGAGATTATTCACCATATAACCAACAAAATCATAAGCTTAATAAAAGCACAGTAACCAAATTGCGCTCTCATAATTGTGATTCAAAGCCGAATAAATAAATGACATTAATATTAAGTTTCTTATAAACTGCCGTACCTAAAAAAATAAGATAAAAAGTATAGTGCAGTTAGGCTCCAGCAAAACCCAGATTTACTATCACCTGCTTGATCTGGACGACTCTCAACAACAGCAATACCTAGCAACATTGCAGAAGAGTCAACCTGAGCTTTACCTCCAAATCGCCCCTCTTTTGGCTATCGACCAACAACAGGAACAACTCACTCAGTTGCTCGGTTTTTGCGCGCATCAGGCCACGAGCCATGAAGTCGATCTAAGTGGAGAAGTGATCAGTAAATATCGCCTTACCCATGAATTAGGTCGTGGTGGCATGGGGGTAGTCTATGCGGCACAGCGCGCTGATGAGACGTTTGAGCAAGACCTTGCAATCAAGTTTATCCAAAGCAATTTGAGTCAGGTTTTAGGACAACGAGCATTGTTTGATGAAGCGCAGTTGCTGGCTCGCTTGAATCACCCATACATTGCCAAAGTGTTCGATGGCGGTCTACACGATGATTCGGTTTACATCGTGATGGAACGAGTTTTTGGCCAAACCCTGGACGCTTACCTTTCGTTACTGCCAATGGAAGACGACGATAAGTTACTGCTGTTCAAGCAGATCTGTGAGGCCATGGAACACGCCCACCAGCATCAGGTCTTGCATGCGGATCTCAAACCGGAAAACATTCTGATTGATCGCAACAAGCGGCCAAAACTGCTCGACTTTAACCTAACACAAAAAGCGCAGTCGAATTCTGAAGAATCGCATTCAGGCTTAATCGCCTTTAGTGAACATTACGCCAGCCCCGAACAACAAAAGGGCCAGTTCTTAACGGAGCAAAGTGATGTGTATTCTCTGGGTAAGATTCTGGCGCTGATGTTTCCAAACCCACCAGTTTGGTCTGATGTGTATTGGGTGATCCGTCGAGCAACTCGCTCTATAGCAAAGCAACGCCACCGCAATGTGCGCACCTTACGGTTAGATATTGAGAACATTCTTGAGCACCGTCCAATCGAACAAAAGAAGCACTGGCCTCTGTACAGCATACTTCGTCTAGTACAGCGCCGACCGCTGCCATCGGTATTGTCCGCAATCTTAGTGTTATCTGGTTTGTTGTTTAGTAACACTCTGATTCAAAAGAACATCCAACTGCAACAAGAGAAGAAGATTGCAGAAGACATCATGTACGAAGTAACACGCCTTGTCTTCCATGCCAAGGGGCAAAATGTCGAGCATATGTCCGTCAGTGCCATGATGGAGCTGACACGTAGGCGGATTCTGTCTAATCCAGATATCCCCAAACACATAAAACAAAAAATGTTATTGGCGATGATGACACCGGTGCCAGAGAAGCACCTAACAAACGCAATAAGTTGTCAGCCAAATTGTGCACCTGATATTCGCACTAAACAGAAAGGCTAAAACACAAAAAGGCTTAAACACAAAGATGTACACACGTTCCATGGCGATTTGGCTATCCGCTTTAGCGATGGCCCCAGCTTGGGCGAACATGACTTCTGCACCCGAGGTGTCAGAAGCAGTCACGCCTACCATCAAGCAAGGTTTTTTCATCGACTCTCCGGTGACGGGACTGTATTACAAAACGACCTCCAACCTTTCTGGTTTTACACAGAAAGGTGCATTTGATTATCATCCAGGCGATGTCATCAGCTTTTTCCTCGGTAATGACGACAAAGGCTATCTACTGACGACTATGTCCAGCCAAGAAGTCTTGACTCCAACCATGGCAACCACCAAGCCAAGTCGCAGTATCAATATGACCCGCTTGTTGCTTTCTCTCGATAGCACACCAGAAAATCGTCAAGAGATTGTGTTAGCCAACAAGGTTCTCTCTGACCCAGCCTTCCAAGCGCAACTCAAACGCCTCGATCTCAATGTCATTGATAATGCCAAACATCAGCTCAACTTAGATTGGGTTTCGGTAGAAGAAGCGGTGGAGCATCTCAATGAAAGCCAAACCTATATTGAGAAAAACTTTGCTTCGAATGAAATCATCTTTGAGCCCAAAAACGTGCGCTTTAAGAACATCATCATCAAGAAAAAGGACTGGCAAGGCCGCGCTTGTGCATTTGATATTCGTTACCAACATCATCCACGTTATCGCCCACCGATTGGCGAGGTTAACTTCACCATTACCGAAACGTCTCTTATTCAGCATCCAAGCATTGGTGATTACTTCCAAGGTTGTTTCTTAGCACGTAACCACAGCATAACCGAAGACATTGTCGAGCCTATCGAAAAGTTTTCTGAATGGGAGAGCTTGGTTGGCTGTTCCGATACCGGCTGCACACGTAACGATCTCAACGGTTTCTCACTGGAAGACTACGACGATGAAGGCGATTGGAAATATCGTTCTGTTGCCCTCAACTTTGACCCAAGCACCCGACTTTTGATGGAAAAAGTGCAAGGGTTAGGTCAAAACGAGCACATCCAGCACCAAAACCGTACTGAAATGCTATGGTTCACCTACCCCGATTCCATCGATAGCCAAATTGCCTACCAAGGTGTGTGGCAACAAACCCAGTACCTACGTGATTCAATGAAACAATCTTGTTTGTTGATGCGTTACAACCAAGTATTGCGTCTACCTGTTGATGCCATCACCTGCCCTACCGACACCCGCTTATATACCCAAGATGTCACCAACGACTATTTGGATATGTGGTGGGTCAACAACGATGAGCCGAGCGCAGAACTAGCGCAGATGAATGTGATGGTACGTTGGTCACCAACCCCTTCTGAAATCAACTACACCACGTGGGAATACCTGCCAGCAGGCAAAACGTGGGAACAAGGTATTTTGTATCGCTACCAGCAAGACATCAGTCGTAACCGTGATGGCTCTGACCATATTGAAACCCACACCATCTCTGAGTTTGTAAAAGTAAGTGAGGACGTATAACCATGGCTTCCAATTCCACCCTGACGCAAATCATTCAACAATGGCAAGCTGGTAACAAACAAGCGGAAAGTGAGTTATACCAATTCGCTTATCTTCAATTGCGTAAAATTGCTCAGCAAGAGCGCGAACGCAATGCCGAAAAATACGGCACCGACAATAAGGTACTGGCAGACAGCGTGAACAGCACCACGGCGCTAATCCATGACGCCTACTTAAAGATGTCTAGTTGCGACATGAGTGAGATTGAAACCAAGCGCGATTTCTTCTTGATGGCCGCCAAGGTAATGCGCCAGATTTTGATCGACAATGCACGTGCTCATCAAGCGCAGAAGCGCCAACACATCACCTTGATGAAAGAGGAAGAAGATCGCTTCGAGCAACTCATCATCATGGACAAAGCGCTCGACAACTTTAGTGTACGCTATCCACGCCAATCTAACGCATTAAAACTCAAGTATCTGATGGGCATGAAAAACCAAGAGATCTGTGAACTGCTCGAATGCAGCGCCAGTTTGATTGAAAAAGACCTTAAGTTCTCGCGCAGCTGGCTGCAATCTAGAATGGCGCACGCGTAATATCATGACGAAAAAATACTGGATTGCAGGCGCACTGGGTGTTTGCTTAATGGCAAGCTACTGGCTTTCAGATGAACAAGCAGCCGCTGCGGCTGCCAATATAGAGCCAGCACAAAATGGCCTAGATAAGAGAAAAACGTCCCAAGGTGAGCGCACTTCGTTGATTGAAGTAAAGCAAGCCTTAACCTCATCAGTCTTGGAACGAAACAACGAACTTGCCTTTGAAAAAGCACTCGAATCTGCGTTATCAGAGCAACCTGAACAGGTTCAAGATGCTTTTGGATCATCGGTGGTCAATTACTCCGGAGACCTGACTCAAACTTACATCAGTAACAACCAAAATAACGATGCGACAAACAACGGCAAGCCGATCATTAACCTTGCCGTGGAACAACAACTACAAACGATCATCTTTGGTTGGGAGCTTACACAAAACAACCCCATCAACTACTCGCTAGGGTTAGATCAGCTATTTGAAGATCCGGAAGGTGACCTGCTCACAACTCGTATTTGGCTAGAAAATGCCAACGGGTTAAGTGTGCTCAATCAAGGGCAAATCATGCTTCAAGGTGCGCCAAAAGCCTTCGACCAAACCACCTTCTTGGCTGTATCTGCACGAGATGACCACCATGGCTCGGAAGATCATGCATGGGTTACCACACGTTTTGAACTGCCAGCGGTGATTGAAGAACAAAATAACACTGAGCACCCTCTCATTGATGGCATTGTCTATCGTCTTGAATCCACAACTTTGCTTGGTGGGAAAAAATTCGAGTATGAAGTCGTGTATTGCGAGGCATTTCAGTTTATCGATGACGACGTTTTTTATGCCGCAGCCAACAACAAAACTCGTTGCCCAGAAGAGAATGAACTAAAGAAAGTGGGCAGCTATCAGATCAGCGATGATTCACTGATTGTGCAAACCAACAGAACGCAACAAATATGGACCACCAAAAAGGTCTATACCTCGCGTGTGCATAAAGAAACCGAAAACTACTTTATTACTGTCTTCGACAATAAACGTTTCGAAAGCTACACCATGCAGAAAAACAAACGCTCGATGGAAGAACGTTTGAACGTCAATACTGGAAAGGATCTTGAGCACTTCACACTGTTTGATTTGCTCATCCCGACTGAAGGGGGTTATCGCCATACACTCGCCAACAACTACATTTTTGATAGACGGTTTGCTCAAGGTGATGAGTATTACGATGGTTTCGACTCCGACCTCAACATAAGTGCACCCAATAGCGACTTCTTCAGTCATGAAATGTGCCAATTTTGGGACGCTTCAATTGTCGCGGGCGAAGGCATGTTCAATGATATCGTGTCTTATTCCAACAACACCCATTGTGCCACTGCACCAATACCGTCCGCGTATGCCTTTGTTTACTTCAACAATGATTACCATGCCAATGACGTCTTTCTTCATGGGGAAGCTTACAGCTATATTTTACGTCCCTTACCTAAGTACGCCAGTGAAGTTGAAGAACTTAAGCTCAATATGATTTATCACGATCCTCTTGGTACGAAAACCAATCAAAAATTAACTAAAAACTCAAAATAAGTCGTTGTATTCCATAATCAGCACCACTATTGATAATTTAGACAACTAATCTACTCAACAAAAAAATATTCAAAGTTTTTTTACGGTTTTTTTGCGGTTTTTCGTATCTTGAAGCTGCTTCCAAAATCGATCCAAAATGCGCAGCTTTTCCAATCTCACTAGTGAGATTTGGAGATAAAACAATAAAAAGCGACTTTCTCATTCGGAAACGAAACAAGGATTAAAAACAATGAATAAGGTGAGTTTACTAGCAGCGTCAGTGGCTATCGCGCTAACAGGTTGTGGTGGTTCAGATAGTAGTTCAAACGGTGGTAATTCTGGTGTAGTGATCACAGGCTTTGATGGTTACTTCAAAAACGCGGTGGTATTTGAAGATCTGAACAACAACGGCCAATGGGATACCTCTGATACCTTCCTTGGTCTGACGAATGAGAAAGGTCAGCTTACCATCAAAGCAAAACCAGAAGCGACGCTGGCTCTACAAACCATCACGCCAAACGGCTTAAAGCAGAAACAACTTATTCAGCTTGATCCAAAACATGCAGGCACTTACACCGTAGATATGGATCACCCAAGCCAAGCAATGGCGCACGAATTGGTTTTCCGAGCACCAAACTCGTCTAACGTTATTTCACCAATCACAGACCTTGTCGCGATTGAGATGGCAAACAACGACGCGCTAACAGAAGAAGAAGCCGCAGCAAAAGTTAACCAAGCACTTGGTGGTACTGAAGAGGCTCCTATCGACCTATACAGCGACTTCGTTTCGGGCGTAGATAAAAGTGCCGAACTACATAAAACCGCTCAGATTCTGACTGAATCTAAAGCGCAAAACCCTGCGAACTACGAGAAAAAAGCGACTGAATTCGCGCAAGCAGCTGATCAAGAAGTAGACCGTCTGGTGGAGTCTGGTGCAGATATCAATGATCCAAACCTACGCCCAGTGATCACTGACAGCACACCAGAAAGCGAAAACCTAGCGCCAGAAACCGTAGTCAACAACAAGCTTGTTGTCAGCGAAAACGTTGAAGAAGCAGCCGAAGATAAGCTAGATAACTTACCAGAAATCGTAAAAGGCGCAGGCTTCGATGGTGTTGAACTAAACATTGAAGGTCTATTCAAAGACAAAGACCAAAACTTAGTAACACCGAAACTGACTCACAACCTTACTGGCACAGGTATCGAAGTTAGCATTGTAGGTGAACAACTGATTCTTTCACCAACAACTGAAGTCACCAAAGCGGGCGAGTTTAAAATCATCCTTACAGCAGAAGATAAAGACTCTTCTGGAAAAACACTAGCTACTGTAAGCACAGTATTCGAATTGGATATCGAAACCGCTAACCAAGCGCCAATCGTCATTGAAGCAGAGCAAAAACGCCTTCAAAGCATCGTTGATGACTGGCAACTGCAGCAAGGTGAAGCTTTTGAGCAAACTCTAGACATTTCTGGTCTGTTCAAAGACGAAGATGGCCAACTAGAAGAGTATTCAGCGGAGTCGATCTCTATCGAAGGCTTGTCTATCAATGAAAACGACAACGCAATCATCACTGTCGAAGGTACACCAGAAAAAGCTTACGCTGCAGGTCAAACATTTACCGTTAGTGTAGAAGACAACGAAGATGGTGAAGCTCGTGTAACCTTTAAACTACCAGAAGTAAAAGAAGGCACTACACCACCACCAGTCGTACCAACACTAGGCTTCACTATCGACCATTTTAACGGTAAAGCGGCAAAAATGGGCAGCTTTGCACGCAACGATGGCGAAATTGGCCATGCGATTCTTATGAAAGATGCCGAAGGCCTACTATGGTGTTGGGGTTCAAACGATGATGAGCAAGGCGAAGAGTATTCGGCAAACATCAGTGATAACCTAAGCAACTCTTGGGAATCAGAGTACGACCCATACGCGATTTTGGCAAAACTGGACAAGCTACCAAGCTACGCGGCTTACCAAAACAAAGATTGTTGGGATGTAGAGATCAAAGATGGCAAATTATACGACGACGAAGGTTCTGAGTATGAAATGCTTTACCAAAACAAAACCGCGCGTGGCGACCAAATCCTAGTGAAAATCGATGGTGACGAGTTATTCTGGTTGGATTCGACGGATGCACCTTTCGCACAAGCACTACCAGTGAGCGAAAAGGTCGCAAACGGTAAGGTTGAATTTGATATGACGGTAGAGAGCGAGACCGTTGCAGAAGAGGAAACAGAGCTATTCTACGCAGCGGGTAAGTTTGAATACGCAAGCGATGTTTACGAGTATGAGTCTATCAAACCAGAAGGCTTCTACACACCAGGTAACTGGACAGTCTCTCTAGATAGCGCAGCAAACCGCGAAACTCTGATTCTAGAAGAAACTGGCGCAGATTCTGATTACAAGACTCGCCACCGTAACGTAAACCGAGAGTTTGGCGACTTCTACATCGGCATCAACTCAAGCGTTGAACAAAACGGTTGGGTATCTGCTCCAGAGTTCGGTCTGTACTCACACTCTCAAGAAGCAATAGAAAAAGTGATGGAATCACTGCCTTTAATTGAAGACTAATGAGTAAAGATAAACAAATACTATCGAAACCTTGTTGTAGCCAGATCCACCTGCATCGTCGACGCAGAACTTTCTGGGAAAAGTGCAAAGGTATCAAAGAAGTATACTGTTGCGCGAATTGCCACAGGGAAACCAGTCTCAAATAGCTCCTCTGTTTGAGGCCGCAAAAAAAGCCCCGCTCAAGCGGGGCTCTTTTGTATCAGTTTAGCTACTTCACACAAATCACATTCAGCAACGAGGTGCCTGTTAACTGATTGGGCTCTCGGTCAGCAAATAGCCCCTTCTTATCTTTACCCCAGTACGGCAATTGTAATGGCCAATTATTTTTTTCCATCACACCAGAACCACGCAACGTTTTAAACTCAGGCGCGCTCGCCAAGTTCATTCCCAATTGCTGACACACTTGCTTCGAACTCGCGTAATTTAAGCGATTCCACGGTTTGCCATGTTCCATGTAGAACTGGTTGTTATTCTCGACCAAGTACGGCACCACAAACGTCTTACCTTGTAAGATAGTTTTCAAACGAACCTGAACGTTCTTACTGCTGATCGCAGGTTGAGCAGGCTTAGTCATTTTGGCAGGCTTTGCGGCAACTTGGGTCACCGAAGTTTGCTTAACAGTTTGTTTTGTGGGTGCCTCTTTGGCCTGAAATGCCCCCGTATCAGGTCGAGAGGCGGCCACTGGCTCGACTGGTTTTGGTTTCGAAACTGGCTTGGGCATTGGCTTAGTTTGCTTCACTGGCTCTGATGTACCTTTGCCAACCACACGAATAAAGGCTTCTTTGTATGTCGACAAGGTTTTGACTCGTTGTAAGTCCTGCGAGGCTTTGGCAAATTCAGTATAAGGACCAATAAGACATCGGTAGCCTTTTTGCTCCGGCTTCATCCAAACATCAGTGGTGATTTTGCCGTAGATCGGCTTGGCTTTGGCTAAAGACATCGGTTTTGGCAACAAACCACATTGAATCCAGAAGAAATCATTGCCTCCCTGCGGCACTTTCTTTCCCCATGCCCCTTTTCCGATCGGACAAGATTGCTCAAGTACTGGCAGTTCTTTGTTACTCGCTTGAGAAGCTTGGCAAAGAAAACCTTCCGCGAATACCGGGGGCGAAAACTGGGCGCACGCCACCAGTAACCCAAGGCTCAGCCCGGATTGGACGATACGAGAGGAGTAGTGTGCCTTCTTCATTTCCATACGCTTCACTCTAAACAGTAGGTGATGAAATTATCGCGACAAAGCGTCAATAAAACATGCATAAGAACAGATAAGCAAAAAAAGAGCCGGAATTGCATCCGGCTCTCAGTTTAGAAAGAAATTTATTAAATTGGCAACCTACGCAGCCTAATTTATTTGTTGATTAACCTTTGTAGATTTTCGGGTTAAACACATCACGTAGCCAGTCGCCAAGTAGGTTAATCACCAATACCAGAGTCACGAGTACGATACCTGGGAAGGCGGTAATCCACCACGCACCAGAGAAGATGTAGTTAAAGCCGATGCTGATCAGCGCACCTAATGATGGTTGGTCTACCGGAAGACCTAAGCCTAGGAATGACAGTGCCGCTTCCGACATGATTGCGTTCGCTACCTGTACTGTCGAGATAACCAAGATTGGAGATAGACAGTTCGGCAGAATGTGACGGAACATGATGCGAGGCGCTTTAAAGCCCATAACACGCGCCGCTTCGACGTATTCTTTCTTCTTCTCCGCCAGTACCGAAGCACGAATGGTTCGTGCGTATTGCGGCCATTCTGCCACACCAATAATCACCACAAGCATGACTACTGCATATTGGCTGTAGAAATCACTACCAAAACTGGCTTTGAAGATTGCCGAGACGATGATCGCCACCATCATGGTCGAGAACGATAACTGTACGTCTGCAAAGCGCATCAAGAAGCTATCGATACGGCCGCCGAAGTAACCCGCCGACAAACCAATAATGATACCCAGTACCAACTGAAGACCAACTGCAAGAAAACCGATAGTCAAAGACAGGCGAGAGCCGTAAAGAATGGTCGATAAAATATCGCGACCTTGCTCATCCGTACCTAACACAAAACGCTCGTCACCGTCTTCCATCCAAGAAGGCGGCAACTCCGAGTCCATGATATCGATGGACGTGAGATCATAAGGGTCAGTCGGTGCAAGTACAGGGGCAGCAATCGCCAACACCAAAAACACCATAAATACGGTGAAACTGGCCATCGCGACTTTATCGCGCTTAAAGTAGTACAAGAAATCCGAGTTTTTAAAACGTTGCCACGCAGAAGGTACTGCTTCAGGAGCGGCCGTTACATTTGATTGGCTCATGATTAAGCTCCTTTTCCAGTTAGGTTCACTGTTGGGTTGATGATGCCGTACAGCAAATCAACAATGGTATTGGTTACCACGAAAATCAGACCAACAAAGATAACGTAGGCAGTGATCAGCGGTGTATCTACACGGTTGATTGCCTCAAGGAAAAGAAAGCCCGTACCCGGCCACTGGAACACGGTTTCAGTAAGAATGGTGTAAGCCACCATGGTACCAATCTGCACACCACCCACCGTCAGAACAGGTAGCATGGTGTTCTTAAGTGCATGTTGGTAATAAATTTTGTTTAAGTTCAGGCCTTTTGCTTTGGCGAACTTGATGTATTCCGAGCTCAGCACTTCCAACATTTCTGAACGTACCAAACGAATGAACAGCGGCAACATGATCGAAGCCAGTGCCACACAAGGTAGAATCAAGTGCTTGATGCCATCAATGGTAAAAAAGCCAGATTCCCAACCAAGAATATTAGCCGTTTCACCCCGCCCGTAGGAAGGCAGCCAACCCAGCTCAATGGAGAATACATACATCAGCATAATCGCGGTTAAGAACACCGGAATCGAGATACCGACACTACTCATCGCCATGACAAATTTGGTAAAGATGCTCTTCGGATGAATCGCGGAGTACACCCCAAGAGGAATTGAGAGAAGAATGATAATGAGCGTCGCACCAAACACGAGCTCTAGCGTCGCCACCAGCTTATCGAGAATGACCTCAACCGCAGGTCGCTTGAAGAAGTAAGATGTACCTAAATCACCTTGTAGCGCATTGCCCACAAAGCGAGTGTACTTTGTGATAAAGGGATCGTTCAGGCCCAGTTCGTCACGCAGCGCTTGACGCTCCGCTTCTGAAACCGACTGACCTACAAGCTCACGCAGCGGGTCACCCAGGTTGTCCTGAATGGCAAACGCCACCAAACTGATCACAAACATCACTATCAGTGCCTGAAACAGGCGCTTGACCAGAAACGAAAACATTCCTTGCCCCTTAACTATCCATAGATCTCTATTCAGAGAAAAAATTCAGTCTGTAAAACCAACTCAGTCCGACTGAAACAAAACTGAGTCGAGTGCTTTAAGTTGAGGAGGGACATCCATCCCTCCTCAAAATCGACTAACCGTGATTATTCAACCACCAGGTCACCGAAGTAAGGCATTACCATTGGGTTAACGATGTCTGCCGCTTTCACGTTAGACTTCGCGCCCCACGCTTCACTTTGCCAGTGTAGCGGTACGAATGCTGCGTCGTTGTATAGTGTTGCTTCTACGCCTTTCAGCATTTCTGCACGCTTCGCTGGATCCGTTTCTACGTTCGCAGCTTCAACCACTTTGTCCATTTCTGGGTTTGAGTAGTAACCACAGTTGTACTGACCACGACCAGTATCTTCGTTACGAGTCATAGTTAGGAACTCGTTGAAGTTCGCTGAATCTTCCGTATCTGAGTGCCAACCGATCATCAGCATGTCTGCTGCACACTTGTCGAACTCTGGCCAGTATTGCGCTTTTGGCATGGTCTTCAGATCAACCTTGATGCCGATCTTAGACAGCATTGCCGCTGCCGCTTGCGCTACTTTCGCATCGTTCACGTAACGGTTGTTCGGTGCGATCATCGTCAGCGTTAGGCCATCTTCGTAGCCCGCTTCTTTCATCAGTTCTTTCGCTTTCTTCAGATCGTAGCGAGGAACCAGTTTGTCATCGTGACCTACGTAACCTGCTGGGCTTTGCTGACCAGCTGCCGTTGCGAAGCCTTTCATGATTTTCTTCACGATGCCTTCGTTATTGATTGCGTGAACAATCGCTTGGCGAACGCGAACGTCTTTCAGTGCTTCGTTGCTGTTTTGGTTGAGTTGGAACGTGATGATACGTGTACCAGGTAGTGTTACTAGGTCGATGCCGTCTGCATCTTTCACACGTTTGTGATCGTTTGGCGCTACTGGGTGAATCATGTCAACGCCGCCAGAAAGTAGCGCAGCTACACGAGTTGCGTCTTCTTTGATTGGTACAAGCGTTAGCTTATCAACGTTACCTTTCGACTCTTTGTCCCAGTAATCTTTAAAACGTTCGAATTCCACTTTTACGCCCTGCTCACGAGAAGTCACAATGAATGGCCCCGTGCCAGATACGTTAGTCGATGCAAATGAGTTACCGTGCTTCACTAGCTCAGACTTGTCTTTGCCATCTTCTGTCTTACCAGAGTAGAACTTGCTGTCCATTGGGAAGATGTAAGTCGCCGTTTGCAGCACAAGCGGGTAAGGACCTTTAGTCACTAGATCCACTGTGTAGTCGTCAACCTTCACGATTTTTTCGTACGGGTCGAAGATAGCTTTGAAATCTGGAGAGCTTTGTAGACGTTCGAAAGTCCATACTACGTCGTCAGCCGTCATGCCGTTACCAGAGTGGAACTTAACACCTTGGCGTAGCTTGAAGCGTACCGTTGTATCGTTCACACGTTCCCAGCTTTCTGCTAGACGAGGTTCAAAGTCCATGTCTTTTGTGAAACGAACTAGTGGATCAAATACCATGTGTGACATTTGCAGCGTACCGCCTGATAGCTGCTCATGCGGGTCTAGCGATACTGGGTCAGCTGCGTAGCCAACTTTGATATCTGCTGCCATTGCGTTAAAGCTTAGGCCCGCTGCCATTAGCGCCACTGCTAATTTGCTTTTCATGGTTTTCATTTGCATAACTCCTTCATGCGGGAATTCGAATCCCTTGTTGTGTTTGCGTCTTTGTTATGACTAAGGTTTGTTGACCTTGATGGTCAGCCAAGCGAAAAACTTGGTTTATGCCGTTTTGATTTCTTCTCTCAAACCTGTGAATTCAGGCATCAGAGAAATCAGCTTTTTACTGTATTCATGCTGAGGAGCGGTAAACAGTTGCTCAGTCGGCGCCACTTCCAGTAGCGTACCCATCTGCATCACACCCACTCGGTCACACATCTGACGAATAACAGGTAAGTCGTGACTGATAAACAGCATCGTTAGGTTCAGTTCACTTTGCAGATCTTTCAGCAAGTTCAGAATTTGTGCCTGTACCGATACATCCAATGCTGATGTCGGTTCGTCACAAATCAGTAGTCGAGGACGGGTCGCCAGTGCGCGCGCAATTGAAATACGTTGACGCTGACCACCGGAGAATTCATGAGGGTATTTCACGCCCGCCATTTTGCCCAAACCTACGTGATCAAGCAGGTCATTCACAATCTGACGCGTTTCCGCTTCATTCTTAGTGAGCTTATGGAAACGAATTGGCTCCGCGATGATGTCAAGAATCTTCATTCGCGGGTTCATTGAGGTGTATGGGTTTTGGAAGACCATCTGCATTTGACGACGCAGCGGACGGCGTGCTTTTTCTGATTTCAACGCCGTTAGGTCAATGCCTTCAAAGCTTACTTGGCCTGAGTTTGGTTCATACAAACCTGCAATCACACGTGCGATGGTCGACTTACCTGAGCCAGATTCACCCACCAAACCAAACGTCTCACCTTCGTGCACTTCAAAGCTGACATTGTTCGAGGCCTGCACGTATTCGCGGCGGCTTTCAAACAACGAATCTTTGGTCACGAAGCGTAGATTTACGTTCTTCACATCCAATAGAGGGCCTGTGTATTCGCGTTGGTCTTGGCTTTGGCCTAACCAGTGGTTCTTGATGTCCAGTTCTTGTAGCTCTGTTGCTTCTTCGATGTAGCTCACTAGCGGGAAGCGATCGAGTTTAATGTCAGAACGAGGAACCGCAGAAATCAAGCTGCGTGTGTATGGGTGGTCAGGATCGCCCAATACCTTAGCGGTTGGGCCAAACTCCACCAAATCACCGCGGTACATAACCGCAACACGGTCAGTCACGTTTGAAACCACACCCATGTCGTGCGTCACCAGCATACAACCTACGTTGTTCTTGATACACAGTTCACGGATAAGGTTTAGGATTTGGTCTTGGATTGATACGTCGAGTGCCGTAGTTGGCTCATCTGCGATGATAAGTTCTGGCTCACCAGCCAGTGCGATAGCAATAACCACACGCTGGCGCATACCACCAGAGAATTGGTGTGGGTACTGTTTAAGACGGTTTTCAGGTTGCGGAATGCCAACCTGTTGCATTAAAGAAAGCGCACGTTGATATGCCTCTTCATCCGACACCTTCATGTTGGCGTGGATGGTCTCTTTCAATTGCTGCTCAACCGTAAATAGAGGGTTAAGCGAGGTCATTGGGTCTTGGAAGATAAAGCCAATCTTAGAGCCGCGAACCTTACGCATCGCTTCTGGCGTCAAACCAGAAATTTTCTCTCCATCAAGGTACACGTCACCACTGGCAACACGACCCGGAGGGCTAAGCAAATCAATAACGGCGTTACCAACGGTGGATTTACCCGCACCTGATTCGCCAACAACACCCACAATTTCGCCACGATCGATATGAAAAGAAAGCGACTTCACGGCCGCATGGACACCGTGACGGGATGGATATTCTATACGAAGGTTTTTCACCTCTAATAGTGACATTTCAGACCTCTACTGCCTTGTCTGTGGTATCGAATCGCGCAATAAAAGCGCCATTCATTACCTGAATGAATCCGTTCAAATTCAGAATAATACTCTGAATTCTTAATGCGGAAACAATTTGGCAAAAATCACACAAAAAAGCAACAATTAAAGTATATTCCGCCGAAAAAACATTATTTACACGCACAATGAGCGAATAAAAATGCATTAACAAGTATTTAACCATTTTCATAACACACCATTTTTGTGCGCTACGCACCAATAAAAACAGAAAAATGCTCTAAATTCACGCATAAACTCACTATTGATAGTATCCCTATTATTCACGCACCATCATTAACATTTACCAAACAATATTCCGTTCCCATTGGGACTTTTCGACATAAAATGTTACTAACAAAATAGTCTGCATACATAAAAAGCCAAAATCCCTCTACGCACATAGAGGTGAAAACGTGAGCAGATCTGCAAAACAAATGAAATCTGTCACCTAACCTTGGTTATGCGTCAGTTATGCGATTTTGTGATTAAAGTGATTTTGATGCAGTAGAAAACTCCGTATCAGCAACCTGATTAGCCCTTAAAAAGCACGTGTTGAACTGGTGACTTTGCGCTTTCCACTGTCATTTTGAGTAAGATAAGAGATAATTAAAGCCCAACGTCGAGTAGTGAATGAAGGAGCCCTTGTGCTTAAAGCGATATTTTTTGATATGGACGAGACTTTATGTGGCACATCTCAAGCCGATAAAGTGGCAGGGCAAGAGTTTGCCGATTGGATTACTCAAACTTACCCTCAGGTCGCTGACTCCACAGCCTTCGTACAGCGCTACTTGCAAGGCGTATATAAGAAGTTAAACGACGAATTCCCTCAACTTATCGCTCTTCTACCTAATGAAAATGCGTTCCGCTGCGGTTTAATCCAAACCATCTTGGCAGAACAAGGTATCGAGATCGATGCAGAACAAGCCCAGCAGGCACAAAGCTTCTTCGATTCAGCTCGCATGGGTGCTTTTACGTTCTTCCCTGGCGTGAAGGAAATGCTTACGGAGCTACGCCAACACTACAAGTTGGTGGTAATCACTAACGGCCCTATCTTCTCGCAACATCCAAAGCTCAAAGCGACACAAATGAGTGAATGGGTGGATCACATCATCGTCGGTGGCGAAGAGCCTGAAGAGAAGCCTGCTGCAAGTATCTTCCACAAAGCACTCAACCTTGTTGACGCAAAACCAGAAGAAGTGATTCATATTGGTGACTCTCTACCAGCCGATATTGCGGGTGCCAACAATATGGGCATTCCGAGTGTGTGGGTTAACGAGGCAGGCACAGTAAACCCAACCGATATCAAGCCAAACTATGAAGTGAAAGAGACCGTTGAGCTGAATGAAATTCTAAAAACGCTCGCTCAATAAAGCACTTAACTCAAGAAATACAAAGCCCCAGCCTCCGTGCTGGGGTTTCTTTTATCAGCTCGAAAAGCATTTGGATCATAGGTGGTCAAAAGCTCCCAAAGCTGTACATTTTTGGTGGAATTGAAAGCGGCGTGAGAGTTTTTGAGGATGAGAAATGTAAAAAAGCCCCAGTCTTTCGACTGAGGCTTTCAATAGCGGTCGATGAAGAGCCATATTCTAACTTCAGGCGAAGCCCACTTAGGTTCAAACCCATTGAAATACTGCCGACTAATCTAGTCAAAGCGAGATCATAAGCTCTAAAACGACGAAAGCCTGCTAAGAAGCAGGCTTTCTAATGGTGGTCGGTGAAGAGGGATTCGAACCCCCGACCCTCTGGTCCCAAACCAGATGCGCTACCAAGCTGCGCTATTCACCGAACTGTATTTGCTGATTCTCTCAAATCAGGCAGGATACTTCAACTAAGAAGTCACCTTAATTAATGGGGTGGCTAACGAGATTCGAACTCGCGACCACCGGAATCACAATCCAGGGCTCTACCAACTGAGCTATAGCCACCATCAATTTGTGTTGTTTACCGCTCTAGTATAGCCATAAACTAAATGATGGTCGGTGAAGAGGGATTCGAACCCCCGACCCTCTGGTCCCAAACCAGATGCGCTACCAAGCTGCGCTATTCACCGACGAATTTTGTTTCGACTCTTGGGATATTTGAATCAAAACTGGAAACTTCATCAATTAATGAGTTACCAAAATAATGGGGTGGCTAACGAGATTCGAACTCGCGACCACCGGAATCACAATCCAGGGCTCTACCAACTGAGCTATAGCCACCACTATTTTGTGCCGTTAATTTGTATTCCGGAATGGCACGCCCGAAAGGATTCGAACCTTCGACCTTTGGCTCCGGAGGCCAACGCTCTATCCAACTGAGCTACGGGCGCATGCCCCATCGGCGGAGAGGAATAATACGGATATCACACTATGCCGTCTAGTACTTTTTTTATTTTTTTTCTCGTTTGGTCTCTTTTTCGACAGTTATCTGCCTTTAAAGTGAATTTTTGATGTGATTCACGCCCTGTCATGGATAACTTGTTGTTTATTGCAACAACTTATCGGGATATAATCACCCATTATTTACATTGATTTAACAGTCGCAACCAGATTGTTCAATCACTTTAGACCGTTAGGAACGGTTTTCTGCATAGTATTCAGGCCATGCAGCAAAACCGAATCCAACAGGGCTAAATACTCTAACTATATAAATAGGTAAGTCACTTACCTTTGGAATGTGAAGTGGGTTTAATGGATATGTCTCGACGAATGATTAGCGTTTTGTTCGCTGCCTTAACTTTTTCTACGGCAGCTTTAGCTTCTGACATCAGCCAAACTGAATACGATGCGATCGCAGAACGCATCAAACCTGTCGGTGATGTTTATCTAGCAGGTGCAGAACCAGTAAAAGCAGAACCAACTGGTCCACGTGATGGCGCCGCGGTTTACGGTACTTTCTGTATTGCTTGTCACGCATCTGGCGTAAGTGGCGCACCAAAAACAGGTGATGCTGCGGATTGGGCACCACGTATTGCACAAGGCAAAGACGTGCTAACCAACCATGCGGTCCAAGGCTTCAATGCAATGCCAGCAAAAGGTACGTGTATGGACTGTTCTGATGACGAAATCATCGCAGCCATCGACCACATGATTGAAGGTCTGTAATAAAGACACCAACGAAAAAGGCTTGCCACTTGGCAAGCCTTTTTGTTTTTAGCAAATTAGAACAACGCTGTCCTACTTCTTAAACATCGCTCGAATATTAGCGATGTGAGCTTGGCCTTTTGCCATGCGCTCTTCTGCCGATACTGGTTTTTTGTTTACTTCCCATTCAACGTCATCAAATGGCAGTTCATCTAAAAAACGACTTTGTGTCGGTTTGATCAATTCACCAAACTGGCGACGCTCTTTACACATCGTAAAGGTTAATTCTCTTTGAGCACGCGTAATTCCCACGTACATCAATCGACGCTCTTCTTCGACGTTATCTTCATCAATACTGGTTTGGTGCGGTAAAATTCCCTCTTCCGAACCAATCAAATATACATAAGGAAACTCGAGACCTTTCGATGCATGAAGCGTCATCAATTGAACGGCATCACTATCTTCATCATCTTCTCCGCGTTCCATCATGTCTCGCAATGTTAAACGTTGAACGACTTCTTTGATGGTCTTCTCTTCTTGATCGTAGTTGTCACCTTCTAGGTCAGCCACAATCCAAGAGTAAAGGTCAGAAACGTTCTTCATACGCATTTCAGCCGCTTTCGGGCTTGCTGACGTTTCGTATAGCCAATCTTCGTAATGAATATCACGCACAAGCGAACGCACCGCTTCAACCGTATCGCCACGCTCAGCTTGATCGGCAATCGCAACCAACCATTGAGTAAAGCGGCGTAGGTTCTCTAAACCACGACCGGCTAGGTGCTGCTCTAGTCCCATTTCAAAGCTGACTTCAAACAAGCTCTTACCACGCATGTTGGCGTAGCTACCCAGCTTCTCTAGAGTCACGGGACCAATTTCACGACGCGGCGTATTCACAATACGTAGGAACGCGTTGTCATCATCTGGGTTCACCAACACACGTAGGTAAGCCATGATGTCTTTGATCTCAGCTCGAGCGAAGAAAGATGTGCCGCCAGACAGTTTGTATGGCACACGGTTTTGCATCAGTGACTTTTCAATCAAACGTGATTGGTGGTTACCACGATATAGAATCGCATAATCTTTATATTCGGTGCGGTTTAGGAACTTGTGCGCAATCAATTCACCCGTCACGCGCTCCGCTTCGTGCTCTTCATTTTTCGCCAGCAACACTTTGAGTTTTTCACCGTCAGGAATTTCCGAGAACAGTGATTTCTCATACACGTGTGGGTTATTCGCAATCAAGATGTTAGCTGCGCGCAGAATACGGCTAGTCGAACGATAGTTCTGCTCCAACTTAATCAAACGCAAATTTGGATAGTCTTCACCAAGCAACACCAAGTTTTGCGGCTTAGCGCCACGCCATGAATAGATGGATTGGTCATCGTCGCCTACCACAGTCAAACGACCACGCTCACCGACAATCAACTTCACTAAGTCGTATTGGCTGGTGTTGGTATCTTGATATTCATCCACCAACAAGTAGCGAATGCGATTTTGCCAGCGTTGGCGCACTTCTTCGTTATTGCGCAGAAGTTGCACTGGCAAAGAAATCAGATCGTCGAAGTCGAGCGCGTTGTATGCCTTCATCTGCTTTTGGTACATCTCAAAACAGAACGCGAACAATTGCTGCTGCTCACCTTGAGCAAGCGCTTTTGCCTGTTCTGGTGTCAGCATGTCGTTCTTCCAGTTTGAGATACTGCTTAGTAGTTGACGTAATAAATCTTTATCGCCATCTAGCTGCTTTTCTGTCAGCTCTTTCAGTAGTGCAAGTTGGTCTTGATCATCAAAGAGGGAGAAGCCTGCTTTCAAGCCAAGATGCTTGTACTCACGCTTGATGATGGTCAAACCTAAGGTGTGGAAGGTCGAAACCATCAAACCTTTCGATTCTGATTTACCTAACGTTTGACCGACGCGCTCTTTCATCTCACGCGCCGCTTTGTTGGTAAAGGTAACCGCAGCAATATTGCGTGCCTTGTAGCCACACTGCTGAACCAAATAAGCAATCTTATTGGTAATTACACGAGTTTTACCCGAACCTGCACCAGCCAGCACGAGGCATGGGCCTGATACGTACTTAACGGCTTCATCTTGTCTAGGGTTCAGCTTCATAGAAATTCTCTGCGGGTGGTAATTGTGGCGCCTATGATAAAGGGGTGACCGCGTGAAAGCTACGGAGATTTTCACGTAACTTTTACACAGATAGATGCAACATTTTGTTGCATACGTGGCCAGAGTTTAAGCTATAATGAATGAACGTTCATTCATTGGGTGGTGGCGTTATGTCCAATAACACTGCTGGAGATAAATACGGACAAATCATTGCAGCAGCCGAGCGCTTAATCGCTGAATCAGGTTTTCATGGTCTTTCCATGCACAAACTTGCTACAGAAGCAGGTGTCGCAGCTGGCACGATTTACCGATATTTCTCAGATAAAGAACATCTTTTGGAAGAGGTTCGCCTTACTGTAACTAAACGTATTGCGGACGCCGTTCAAGCGGATGTTCATGACGATATGCCCCTGAAAGAGCGTTACCGCACCATGTGGCTCAATATTTGGCACCTTGCAGGATCAAATTTAGACACCTTAAGTAATCGTGTCCAATATGAATCACTGCCTTGTGGAAATCGTAAAGGGACGAGGGAACTTGAAAGGCAAATGTTTGCCCAAGTAGATCGTCTTTTTAATCAAGGCAAAGCGGAAGGGGTATTCAAACCCCTCGATAACGAAATTCTATCAGGGTTAAGTTTCGAAGCTAGTGTTGCGCTTGCGAGAAAACATGCTTTGGGATTTTATCAGCTGGACGACAATGCGCTGGAAGCAGCCGTTGAAGCCAGTTGGGATGCAATTATTAAACACTAACTTGGAGTTCTTAATAGAATGAAAAAGTGGACTTTCTTTATGTTGCTTATCGCGGTTCTTCTGTTCGGAAGCGTGATAGGTTTCAACTTATTCAAGCAACAGAAAATTGCTGAATACATGGCGAATCGTCCGGAGCCAGAGTTCCCTGTTACCGTTACGGAAGTAAAAGCGGTAGATTGGGTTCCTGTCATCGAAGCGATTGGCTTTATCGAACCTAACCAAGGTGTCACTGTTGCAAACGAAACCAGCGGTGTGATTGATAAGATTTCTTTCGACTCTGGTACCCAAGTGGAAGAAGGCCAACCTCTGGTTCTTCTAGACTCTGATGTTGAGAAAGCAAACCTAAAAAGCTCTCAAGCAAAACTGCCAGCAGCTCAAGCTAAGTACAAACGCTACCAAGGTCTTTATAAGAAAGGATCGATTTCTAAAGAAGCGTACGACGAAGCTGAAGCAAACTACTTCTCACTTAAAGCGGACATTGAGAGCTTGAAAGCGACCATCGACCGCCGTGAAATAAAAGCACCTTTTGCTGGTGTGGTTGGTATTCGTAATGTGTATCTTGGTCAATATCTACAAGCAGGTACTGACATCGTACGTCTCGAAGATACAACAGTCATGCGTTTACGCTTCACTGTGCCTCAAACAGATATCTCACGCATTAAGCTAGACCAAGAAGTGGATATCTTTGTAGACGCTTACCCTGACAAGCCTTTCAAAGGTTCGATCTCTGCGATTGAGCCAGCAGTAAACGTACAAAGTGGTTTGATTCAAGTCCAAGCAGACATTCCAAATAGCGATGGCAAGCTTCGCAGCGGTATGTTCGCACGTGCAAACATCATCCTGCCTAAGCTAGAGAATCAAGTGACTCTGCCACAAACGGCAATCACCTTTACGCTATACGGCGACAACGTGTACATCATTACTGAAGAAGACGGTGAAAAACGCGTTAAGCAACACGTTGTGAAAGTGGGTGAGCGTACTAAAGACATCGCGCATATTCTAGAAGGCGTGAAACCAGGTGACGTAGTGGTAACGTCGGGGCAAGTACGCCTTAGTAACCATGCGAAAGTGACCATCGTTGAAGATTCGGCACTGACACCACCTGCTGAAACACCAATGCTTTAATTGGAGGCATCATGCGCTTTACCGATGTTTTTATTAAACGTCCAGTTTTAGCGGTATCGATCAGTTTTTTGATTGCGTTGCTTGGTTTGCAAGCCGTATTCAAGATGCAGGTTCGTGAATACCCTGAAATGACAAATACGGTGGTTACTGTAACCACCAGTTATTACGGTGCCAGCGCCGACTTAATCCAAGGCTTCATTACTCAGCCTTTGGAACAAGCCGTTGCTCAGGCCGATAATATCGACTACATGACTTCATCCTCGGTACTCGGTACTTCTACCATCACCGTAAACATGAAGTTAAACACTGATCCGAATGCGGCGCTGTCTGACATTCTGGCGAAAACCAACTCGGTTCGTTCACAGCTTCCAAAAGAAGCGGAAGACCCTACGGTAACCATGTCGACAGGTTCGACAACGGCAGTACTGTATATTGGTTTCACCAGTGATGAGCTGTCTTCAAGCCAGATCACGGACTACCTTGAGCGTGTAATCAACCCGCAGTTATTCACGGTAAACGGTGTATCGAAAGTTGACCTATACGGTGGTATGAAATACGCACTGCGCGTATGGCTAGACCCTGCAAAAATGGGGGCACTTAAGCTAACAGCAACTGACGTAATGACCGTACTAAACGCCAACAACTATCAGTCGGCAACTGGTCAGGCGACAGGTGAATTCGTACTTTACAACGGCAGTGCAGATACTCAGGTATCCAACGTTGCAGAACTAGAAGCACTTGTTGTGAAAACCGGTGAAGGTGATGTAATTCGCCTTGGTGACATTGCGAAAGTGACGCTAGAGAAGAGCCACGATATTTACCGTGCTAGTGCTAATGGTCAAGAAGCCGTGGTTGCAGCGATTAACGCAGCACCAAGTGCCAACCCGATCAATATTGCAGCAGATGTACTGACGTTGTTACCTCAACTAGAGCGTAACTTGCCAAGTAACATCAAAATGAATGTGATGTACGACTCGACTATTGCTATCAACGAATCGATTCACGAAGTTGTGAAAACCATTCTTGAAGCAGCAGTCATCGTACTTATCGTTATCACTTTGTTCCTAGGTTCATTCCGTGCGGTAATCATCCCTATCGTTACCATCCCATTATCATTGATTGGTGTGGCAATGGTGATGCAAGCGATGGGTTTCTCTTGGAACCTGATGACACTACTGGCAATGGTACTCGCCATCGGTCTGGTGGTGGATGACGCGATCGTTGTTCTTGAGAACGTCGATCGACACATCAAGGAAGGGGAATCACCGTTCCGAGCTGCGATCATTGGTACACGAGAAATTGCTGTCCCAGTAATCGCGATGACACTGACGTTAGGTGCGGTATACGCGCCTATCGCTCTGATGGGTGGTATTACAGGCTCACTATTTAAAGAGTTTGCTCTTACCCTTGCGGGTGCGGTATTTGTGTCCGGTATCATCGCATTGACTCTGTCACCGATGATGTGTTCAAAAATGCTGAAGGCAAACGAAGAGCCAAGCAAGTTTGAGCAAAAAGTTCACCACGTTCTTGATGGCATGACCAACCGCTACGAGAAGATGCTAACTGCAGTCATGGCTCATCGTCCGGTTATCATTGCTTTTGCGATCATCGTGTTCGCGAGTCTACCGATCTTGTTTAAGTTCATTCCGAGTGAACTGGCACCATCGGAAGATAAAGGCGTTGTGGTCTTAATGGGTACAGCCCCATCAAATGCGAACTTGGATTACATCCAAAGCACCATGAACGATGTAAACAAGATTCTGTCTGACCAGCCAGAAGTAGAATACGCTCAGGTGTTTAACGGTGTACCTAACTCGAACCAAGCATTCGGTCTAGCAACACTGAAACCTTGGAGTGAGCGTGAGGCAAGCCAAGCGGACATTACCAAACGTGTGGGTGACTTAGTTTCTCATGTACCAGGTATGTCAGTAACGGCTTTCCAAATGCCAGAACTTCCAGGTGCAGGTTCAGGTCTACCAATTCAGTTCGTTGTGACTACGCCAAACAGCTTCGAAAGCCTGTTTACTATCGCAAGTGATATTCTGACCGATGTATCGAAGAGTCCACTGTTCGTGTATTCGGATCTGGATCTGAACTACGATTCAGCAACGATGAAAATCAGCATCGATAAAGACAAAGCCGGCGCTTACGGCGTGACCATGCAAGACATTGGTGTCACGTTAAGTACCATGATGGCCGATGGTTATGTAAACCGTATCGACCTAAATGGTCGTTCATACGAGGTAATCCCTCAAGTTGAACGTAAGTGGCGTCTAAACCCAGAGTCGATGAAGAATTACTACGTACGTTCAGTTGACGGCAAAGCAGTACCATTGGGTAGTTTGATCACAATTGATGTGGTCGCAGAGCCTCGTGCACTGCCTCACTTCAACCAGCTAAACTCAGCCACTGTTGGTGCTGTACCAGCTCCTGGTGTTGCAATGGGGGATGCGATCAACTGGTTCGAAGACGTGGCACAAAACAAACTGCCGTCAGGCTACAACCATGACTACATGGGTGAAGCGCGTCAGTTCGTAACTGAAGGTAGTGCGTTATACGCAACATTCGGTTTGGCACTAGCAATCATCTTCCTAGTACTGGCGATTCAGTTTGAATCTATCCGCGATCCAATCGTAATCATGGTATCAGTACCACTTGCGGTTTGTGGTGCGTTGATAGCTCTGGCGTGGGGTACGGCATCGATGAACATCTACTCGCAGGTTGGTTTGATTACCCTGGTTGGTCTGATCACCAAGCACGGTATCTTGATCTGTGAGGTAGCGAAAGAAGAGCAGTTACACAACAAACTGTCTCGTATCGATGCGGTAATGGAAGCAGCAAAAGTTCGTCTTCGTCCAATCCTGATGACGACGGCAGCGATGATTGCAGGTCTTATCCCATTGATGTACGCAACAGGCGCAGGTGCTGAGCAACGCTTCAGTATCGGTATCGTAATCGTTGCTGGTCTGGCGATCGGTACACTATTTACACTATTCGTACTGCCAGTGATTTACAGCTACCTTGCTGAGAAACACAAGCCACTACCAGTGTTTGTTGAAGACAAAGACTTGGAAAAGCTAGCTCGAGTGGATGAGGCGAAAGCAGCTCACCGCGAATTAGCTGATAACAAGTAAGTATAAAAGCACTAAGAAAAAGGTCACTTCGGTGACCTTTTTTATTGCTGCTCTCTTTTTTACCATCTAAATGGCGACTTTCACGTATCAATTAAATAGAATGTGGGCAAATCAAAAGGAGTTTTAGCCACTATGTTTGACCCAAAGAAATTAGAGCAAATCGCTAAACAAATTCACGAATCAATGCCACAGCCAGTAAAAGAACTAGGCGCGGATGTTGATCAAAAAGTTCGCCAAGTCATCCAAGGTCAGCTAAACAAGCTAGACGTTGTTAGCCGTGAAGAATTCGACGTACAAACTCAAGTTCTGCTGCGCACTCGTCAAAAGCTGACAGAAATGGAAAAGAAATTGGCTGAGCTTGAAGAAAAGCTAGCTGATAAATAAGCGAGAAGCGAGAAGCGAGAAGCGAGAAGCGAGAAGCGAGAAGCGAGAAGCGAGAAGCGAGAAGCGAGAAGCGAG